>CAZGUL010000507.1:0-2071 GCA_964529055.1 uncultured Spirochaetaceae bacterium | reverse complement strand
TATTCCGCGAGGGAATCACCCTGCTGCAGGTCGATGTACCAGACGGAAGCCCCGTTCCGCAGAAAAATCAGGACCATTTCCCGGCCGATGCCCTGGGCGCCGCCGGTGATAAGAACATTTTTCCCTTGAACCAACATGATATCCTCCAAACCAAAGTTTACTGCATCGAGCCATCAAACGCCATGAAACCCCGGCGGTCCGCCGCCGGGATCAGAGCGCCGCGATTTCCGAAATCTTTCCGGCGGGCAGGCACGGCTCACCGGGATACACGGCCTTCCACAGGCCGGCCAGCACGGTCCCGGGACCGGCTTCCAGGACCCGCCCGCAGCCGGAGGCTTTCACGGCATGTTCCACGTCCACCCACAGCACGGGGGACGTTATCTGCAGGCCGCAAAGACGTTTCGCTTCCACCCCGCTCGGGATGGGCGCGCCGGTGACGTTGGAATACACGGGAATTTTCGGGTCGCTGAACGGGTATTTTCCGAGCTCGGCCTCGAAGGCCGCCCGGGCTTCCGCCAGGAGCGGGCTGTGGAACGGGCCGGACACCTTGAGCCGGATGATCCGTTTCGCCCCGGCGGCCCTGAAAATCTCCTCCGCCTTTGTCAGGGCCGCGGCGGTCCCGGAAATCACGGTCTGGACGGGGCTGTTGTAGTTCGCCGCGAACAGGTCCCCGGCGCCGGAAGCGAGAATGGCCGCTTCGACGGCGGGAAAATCCAGCCCCAGAACGGCGGCCATGCCGGCGCCGCCGTCCGGGCCGTCCAGGCGGCGGGAGGCCTTTTCCATCACGTCCCCGCGGAAACGAACAAGCGCGAAAACGGCCTCCGCAGGCAGGATTTCCGCGGCGGCCAGGGCCGCGTATTCGCCGAGGCTGAATCCTGCGGCCCCCGAGGGTTCGATGCCCCGGTCCTTCAGCGCCGCTGCAGCCGCCAAATTCACGAGGGTTATCGCGGCCTGGGCCTTGTCCGTGGCCCTCAGCTCTTCCTCCGTCCCCTCGAACAGCAGCTTTTTCAGGTCCATCCGGGCGGCGTCCGACGCGGCGCGGAAGAGGTTCTTCACCGCATCGCCGGATTCCCAGAGGTCCTTTCCCATGCCCGGGTATTGGGCACCCTGGCCGGGAAACAGGAAAACCGTTTTCATGGGGCCGACACTATCACAGCCCTCCGATGCTGTCAAGTCGGCCAACGACCGATAAAACATCTCTAAAACGCGACGGAAGAAAATTTTACCGCTCTTTCTCTCCGGCCCGCCGCCAAGACAGGCTCCCCGCGAAGCCCGCCTCCCGGGGTCTTGAAAAAAAGAGCGGCTCCGACTACTATGCTGGAACCGATCTCAATTCAATTAAGGAGCGGAATGTGATTGAACAGGGAATTTTTCTTATGTTTATCGGGATGGGAATCGTTTTCCTATTCCTGGTAATCCTCGTATTTACGGTTCAGATTATATCGTCCTTCCTCGGGCGGTTTTTCCCCGAGGCGGAGGAAGCGGCCGCCCCCGCGCACGCCATCACGGTGTCCCGGGACGGAGAAATTGCCGCGGCGATCGCCGCCGTTGCGGCCTTCACGAAACACTAATCCAAGATCAAAAGAGGTAAAAGATGAAAAAACGCGTTCATTTCATGTGCACCGCTTTCCGTGACGGCTTTCAGTCCGTGTACGGGGCCCGGGTGTTTTCGAAAGATTTTCTTCCCGCGGTGAAGGCCGCGTCGGAAGCCGGCATCAAGCACTTCGAGGCGGGCGGCGGGGCCATGTTCCAGTCCCCCTATTTCTATTCCAACGAAGATTCCTTCGTCATGATGGACAACTTCCGCACGGCCGCGGGGCCCGACGCGAACCTGCAGACCCTCGCGCGGGGCATCAACGTGGTCGGCCTGGATTCCCAGCCCCGGGACATCATCAAGCTCCACGCGGAGCTCTTCAAAAAGCACGGCATCACGACGATCCGCAACTTCGACGCCCTGAACGACGTCAACAACCTGATCTTTTCCGGCCAGTGCATCCACGACGCGGGCCTCAAGCACGAGGTGGTCGTCACGATGATGGAGCTGCCCCCGGGAACCCCCGGGTCGGAAAAG
>CAZGUL010000506.1:0-2075 GCA_964529055.1 uncultured Spirochaetaceae bacterium | reverse complement strand
GTCGACCCGCAGGCCCGTGCGAACGGACTCCTCCCCTTCGGGGAGGACGCCCTGGCGGAATTCGCGTCCCGGCTCAACCGCACCGCGGCGGGATACGCTCCGGCGTCGAAAGAGGAACTCATCGACTGGCTCGGAGCTAGGGTTTTTCTGGAGGAAAAGGAATGGGAGAGTCTCCGGGAACGGGTCCGGGGGGACGGAGGAAGTTTCCTCGATCTGCCGGAAACCGCGGCTTGCCTGGAAGAAAGGTCCGTCACGACCCGCCTTCCCGGATCCCCGATCCCCGTCAGGCTTACGTGGGAAAACGCCGCGCTGATTCACCTCGTTCTCGATGCCGACCCGGGTCCCCTGGGGGAATCCGTCCAGTACGGGAAGGCCGCGGCGCGGGTAAAAGCCTCCGGGCTCCCCGAACCGGAAGCTCTTTTCTCCGCATGGCTCCAACACAGGACGCCGACGGCGAAAAATGATGCCGCCGCAGTGTGGGGGCTTTCCCGGGAAAGGCTGGACGGCATCATCGCCGCCCTGCAGCGGGAAAACCGCCTGATCTCCGGCAGATTCACCGCGGCCGGAGGCGGCGATGAAATCTGCTCCTCCGAAACCTTCGAAAGGCTCCTGCGATTCCTGCGCGCCCGCCGGCGTGAAACGGCCCCCCGGATATCCCCGCGGCGGCTCGCGTCCTTCATCGCGGAAACCCAGGGACTCGCGGGTCCGGCGAAGACCGTCGGGGAAATCCTCGAAATTCTTCTCGCCTTTCCCGCCGACGCCGGTGACTGGGAAACCCGCATTCTGCCCGCCCGCCTTCCGGGGTATTCCCCGAGCGCGCTGGACTCCCTCCTTCTCGAGACCGACCTGGAATGGTTCGGGGCGGGCCGCGGACGTGTCGCGTTCCGCGCGGCCGGAGACCCCGAGCTCTGCGCCGACCGGAATCCTGAAAACCCGGGACGGATCGCCGCCGCCTTCTCCGATCCCCGGGGGGCCTACAAATTCCGCGACATCCGGGACCGTCTCGGCATTCCCCCGGAGGATGCAGCACGACTCCTCTGGGATGCCGTATGGCGGGGACAGGTCGTCTGCGACGGCTTCGGTCCCCTCCGGTCGGCCTTGAAGGGCGGTTTCGCCCTCGAAACCGGCGTCTTCCCGCGGGAGCCCGCATCCGCGCTGAGAAGGGGCGAAATCCGCCGGGCCTTCGCGGCGGTCCGGGCGGCCCGGCCCGCGGACGCCTACTTCCGTCTCGTCTCCCCGGGGGACCCGGCGGACATCCCGCCCCTGGACCTCCTGGAACTGAAAAAGGAGCGGGCGAGAATTCTTTTCAGGCGCTACGGAATCCTTTTCCCCGCCCTGCTCGCCCGGGAGGCGCGGGGTTTCCGCTGGCCCGACATTTTTCCCGCCCTCAGGATCATGGATCTGTCCGGCGAAATTCTTTCGGGGATTTTTTTCGACGGGATCCGGGGCCTTCAATTCGCGTCGAAGGAAGCCGCCTCCCGGCTCGCGCGGCCGGACGGCGGTGAACGGGTTTTTGTCCTGAACGCCCGGGACCCGGCCTCCCTCTGCGGGCTGGACATTCCCCCCGCCGGAGACCTGCCGCGAAGGCACCGCTCCGCCGACATCGTCTACCGGGGAGACTCTCCCGCCCTCGTTTCCGAGGCCGGAGGGCGGCGCTTGGAGTTCCTCATCCCGCCGGAGGACCCCGCCCTTCCGGCCTGCGTCGGCAGACTTCTGGAATTTCTCCGTTTCCGGGCCCCGTCATCGCCGGTCACGGTGAACCGCATCAACGGAACGTCCCACCGGGAAAGTCCCTACGCGGAAAAACTCGCGGCGCTCGGATTTATCCGTGACTATCCGGCCCTGACGTTCCGGCACCGGATAATCTGAAAAATCCTCCGTCCGACTTTTCACGCATGCTTCTATTCTGATAAAGTAGCCCAACATGATGAGACAACTATTTCAGATCGGAGGGTCCCTGGGCATTTTCCTCTACGGAATGAAGCTCATGAGCGAGGGGATCCAGAAATCGTCGGGGGAAAAACTCAAGAAGGCCCTCAACTTCATGACGATTAACCGTTTCACCGCGGTCGTTA
>CAZGUL010000505.1:0-2079 GCA_964529055.1 uncultured Spirochaetaceae bacterium | reverse complement strand
AGTCTAAAGTATATTTGTGGGTATCTTAGGCCGCTCCGTCAACATTTGCAGCATTAACATCGATTCGCATAAGCAATAAACTCTTTTAAACAGCATCCCTTGAGAGGAGGTCGTCATGAAGCTGCATGTAAAAGTAATGGTAGCCAGTCTGCTTGCAGGTCTCGCCCTGGTGGTAATTCCCCAGGTTAGTTTAACCCAGCCGCCGCCACCTGCGGTGAAAGGTGGATCGGTTGAGGAACTGAAAGACAGCATTATGCAGAGGGAGTGTGAAGTCCGGAGTCAACGGATAGATGGGAAGTATGAAAGATCATCAATCGGACACCGTCCCTGCCGATGGAATCTTACTATAGAGGGAGTTGATACAAGTAATGCATATCCCGGAGGTTGGATTGATGTTACTGTAAGCTTTTTGCCGCAAGCCATGGAATGGGCGCCCAATACAACCGTGATATCGCACCCCTCGCTTGTTTCTGTGAGTGGTGGTGTAACCAGTTTGCATAGGATGATGGTTGAGTCCTCTACTGACCGACAGATTCGGGCGCGAATACCTGCCGATATAAATCCCGGAAGTTACCAGGTAACCATGCAGCATGTCATGAGATCAATCGATGCTTTCGGCCAAACAAAGGTGATATTTTTAGGACAAAGCAACAATTCGCGTACATTCACCATCCAGGAGAGAAGATGAACCACAATAAAGAGAGAATTAAAATCTATCGAAATTAATATACTGACTCATCAGCTCAAAGTGCTTATCCAGGGAATAAAGGCATAAATTATGATCCCGGGCATTTTGTACAATAATCAAATCGGCGATTCCGACCTTGTTGATCCCGTTGCGCAAATTAATTTCCTGAAAATCAATAATTTCTTCCCAATCAATTTTGATGGCTGTATTTTTGATCGTCATCAAAATATTGATCAATGAGTTTTCTTTTTTTATTCTTAAAAACGGAATTAGTTCGCTAAGAATTAAGTTGTTGATGCACAACAGGTTTTTGTCAATTAATTCGTCCAGCGCCGCGGCTTCGTTCCGGCCGCGAAAATATTCGATCCAGACTGAAGAATCCACCAGTACATTTTTCATCTTTTCCTCAAAGCAGCAAGATCAATATCCAGATCAACTTTTCCAAAGTATTTCTTTAAATCCTTGATCTTTTCTTTTTCAATAAGATTTCTCAGCGCGATTTTTATGACACCTGTTTTAGTTTTTTCGTGGGTCAGCTCCATGGCTTCATTGATGAGCTGGTCGGGTAAATTTAAAGTTGTTCTCATAACAATGCCTCCGATTATGCATATTATACAGTGCCTGTATGGATTGTCAACAAAGATTGTATGCATCATATTGAGAGTCATTTGCATCTGAGCAATTATAGCTTTGTTGAATACTTTGCGGCACATATTTGCAAGTTGCATAATTTAGCGCTTTTGGGTATAAACGCACCGTCGTCTGACCCAGGTTATTCCATTTTGCATTCGAGATGACACCGCGGCGGCTAGGAAAAGGCGACGCAGGCGTACTCTTTTCGTACTCCGAGGAGCCGATGACGACGCCAACAAAGGCGCCGCTTGAATGCAAAATGGAATCAGGCAGATCAAAATATCGGAATAACATCTAAGGTAAATTCATGGCGGATAGAATTGAAGTCGGTTTTAAGGAAGGCATTCGCGACGCGTTGGGCGAAAAGACCAGAAAGCGTATTATCGACAATCTGGGTCTCCAAGTCACAAAAGTTGCCACAATTGAAGTTTATACAATTGCCGGAGGATTAAGCGCTGCGGAATTGGACGATGCCGCCGCAGGGCCGCTTTCCGATCCGGTCATTCAGGAATACTCCATTAATCAGCCGCTGGCGAAAAATTTCGACTGGCTCATTGAGGTGGGCTTTCGTCCCGGCGTCACGGACAATGTCGGCAAAACAGCCCGCGAAGCGATCACTCTTTTGCTGGGCGAAAATATCGGTGAACGTAAAGTCAACGTTTACACCTCCCGCCAGTATTTAATCAGCGGGGAAATTTCACCGGTGGATGCGGAAAGAATAGCCGCGGGTGTGCTGGCCAATGATCTTATCGAACGCT
>CAZGUL010000504.1:0-2082 GCA_964529055.1 uncultured Spirochaetaceae bacterium | reverse complement strand
GGAGGCCTGCATCGTCCTACTCCTGCACAGCCCGAAAGCGGAGAAAACCGACTTCGCGGACGCGGTCCTTGGGTCGGTCGGCTTCGGAGGGCAGGCGGACAGTATCATTTTTATCGACAGGAAACGAGGGGAAAACGTCGCCCGGGTACTCTGCACGGGAAATCATGGCCGGGATTCGGTATTCAAGATCGCCCTGGATGAAAACCTTCGGCTAAGCCTGACGGAAGGATCCCCGGAGGCTTCTTTCTTGTCCCCGGAGACGGAAGCCGTTCTACAGGCTCTTCGGCTCTATCCTGACGGAGCTTCACCGTCGACGATCACGGAAGGAATGGGGAAGTCCACCGAACACAGCAACGCCGTCCGAATGGCTTTGACGCGCCTTGTCGAAAAAGGACTCGCGTACAAAAGCGCACGGGGACAATATCGCGCGACCACCACCGCACAGCCGGACATGGCGGAGGCCTGGAAATGACTTACCTTCACCATCCGCACATAACGCACATTCCGCACAAGTGCGCTTCAGTTCGGAGTATAAAGCCGAATAGCAAACGCACACACCGCACACACCCTATAAGGGTGTGCGGTTGTGCGGTTCGGATATACCGAACGACGGGAGGTTCTAGATGAATTGGATATCGGGAATCGTGATGCAGGAAGCCCGTCTCCGATCCGGGGAAATCCTCGACACCTTTTCTCCGCTCGACGTGGTGGAATTCGAGATCGTTGCGGAGACCTTGCCGGTCCGGTCTTTCGAGGAGCTTGAAACCGAAGACGGCCGGCGCTTCATCGTCGGTAGGGACCTATCCGGCGCGGTCGGAATTTATGATCGAGCGCTTTTCTTTGATTACATTCTCGACTTGAGGGTCCGCCGATGAAAGCCTTCGCGGAATTCTTCCGAGGCCTTCGGGTTGTCGGCCGGATCTGGAGCATGGCCCGAGAGAGCCGGTATTACATCCGCCGGCCGAAGCTGGCGGATCGGCAGAGATGACGAGGTGAGAAAATGAGTTTTCTGGAAAGACTGCAAAAAATGCTGGACCGGCTGCCTTCCGAGTTGAGCGACGAAACCGCCCGCCTGGCGGTGGCGGAATTCCTCGAGGGCAGGGATATTTCCCAGGCCATTCTTGAGGCGGTAAATGAGGGGCGGGACGCGGAGGTCCGGGAAAGGACACAGGGCCGCGGGAGGGCCATTATCGCCGGTTCGGGCGAAAGTGTTCAGCCGGTCGCCGATTCCGCCGCGGGCGGGGAGGTGATCGAATGACGAGGACCGAAAAGCTGGTCGCTACGATCACGAAACTCGAGAAGGAGCTAGCGGAAAGCTCCGTCCGGCGGAAGGAACTCGAAAAGAATCTCGCCGAGGTCTACAACGCCGACGGCGACACGTCCGCCGCCCATGAAAGGCTGACCGCGTTCAAAGCCCTGATCGCCGACAAAATTGGTGTCCTCCGCAGCCTTGATAAACAGCTCAAGGAAACCTCCTCCGCGGAACGGAACGAAGTCGAGAACGCAATCCTGAAAGAGGTTTCGGGCAAGCGGGAAAAGGCCATCAACGCGCTCCTGAAGCCCGCCGAAGCCGTCGAAACCGCCCTGGCAGGGCATATAGGCCGGGAGGCTGCCGAAACCGTTCACAGACAAGTCGCCGACCTTGTCGAGCAGAACATTGAGGAATACCTCCACACCTGGGCGGCCCGGGAAAAAGAGGCTCGGATGCCTGTCCTCTACCGCGACATCCCGAAGCGCGATGACCGCGGCCGCGTCACGTACGAGCTCATGGGAGTCGCGTTTTTCCAGGATTTTCGGTTTCATCGGACCCGGAAGCTCGCGCCGCAGCACAATCCCGTCCTGGCGGCGGAAGGGCCCGTGAGAGGATGCCGGAACCTGTTCGCCGAGGAGGACGCCGCTTTATGAAAAAGGAACTCAAGAACATTACCGGCATACCTCTCCGCGAAGCCGCCCGCCGCGCGCGGGTCAATCCGAAGAAGGTGAAGAAGCTGGTCGCGCACGGGATTATATTCGGGCCGACCGGCCCGGACGGGGAGGCTTATCTTTCCCCGGAGGCGGTCCGGGAGCTGCCGAGGCTTTGCC
>CAZGUL010000503.1:0-2084 GCA_964529055.1 uncultured Spirochaetaceae bacterium | reverse complement strand
AAGACCTACTCCGCCGTTTCCGTCAGGGACTTCGTCAAATACTCCTCCGTCGTCCATGTGACCCCCGGAGCCTTCGCGGGCATGCGCCGCCATGTGGAGGCCCTGGCGGATTACGAGGGTTTCGCCGCCCACGCGGAAGCCCTCCGTCGCCGGACCCCATCCGGCGCGGCCGGCGGGGACGATCCCCGCCGGGGGTGACGGAGACCGGAAAACCATGACGAAAACCGCCTTCGCGTCGGTGCGGGACGCCTTCGCGTTTC
This sequence comes from uncultured Spirochaetaceae bacterium, assembly GCA_964529055.1. Classification (GTDB taxonomy): domain Bacteria; phylum Spirochaetota; class Spirochaetia; order DTKZ01; family DTKZ01; genus JAKQWJ01. Next base: position 1,824 of record CAZGUL010000503.1, on the reverse strand, counting down.
TGGAAAGTTTCACGAATTTCGAGAAAAAGGCCTTCAGTCTCCGGAATTTCCGGCTCGACCGGATGCACAGCCTGCTGGACATTTTCGGGAGACCCCACGAAGCCCTGCGCTGTTTTCACATCGCAGGATCGAAGGGCAAGGGTTCCACCGCGGCTTTCATCGCATCGGTCCTGAAGAATCACGGCCAGAGGACGGGGCTGTACACGTCCCCCCACCTGGTTTCCTACACGGAAAGAATAACCCTCGCCGGCGAAGAGGTCGACGACGGGATATTTCTGAAAAACATCGAGCTCATCCGCGGGACCCTGGACCGGATGGATCCGTCCCACTTTCCCGGGGGGGAGTATCCCACGACCTTCGAGCTTCTTACCTGCCTGGGCTTCCTCGTTTTCCGGGACCTGGGCTGCCGGTGGGCCGTCCTCGAAACCGGCATGGGCGGCCGGCTGGACGCGACGAACGTGGTGACACCCGAGGCGTCGATCCTGACGCCCATAGAGCTGGAGCACACGGAGTACCTGGGGGAGACCCTGGAGGCCATCGCAGCGGAGAAGGCGGGAATCATCAAGCCGGGGGTCCCGGTTTTTTCGAGCTTCCAGGCCCCGGAGGTCCTCGGGGTTTTCCGCGGCCGCGCGGCCCGGGAGGACTGCGCCTTCTTTTACCTGCCCGACGAGGTCGAAACCGTCTACTGCCATACGACCCGGGACGGAACGCGGGTCCGTCTTTCCTGGAGGCATCCCGGGGCGGCGGCCGACGGCGGGGAGTCACCCGGCGCTGGGGCGACGCGGGTCTTTCTCCGCCTTCTCGGCGAGGTGCAGGCGGAAAACGCGGCGCTGGCCGCCCTGACGGTCCGCCGCGTCCTTCCGGAAGTGACTCTTCCGACCCTTGTCCGGGGCCTGGAGGAGGCGTACATCCCGGGCCGGTTCCAGCGGATACAGGACGACCCTCCTGTTTACGTCGACGGATCCCACACCCCGCTGTCGGTGGGCCGTCTTCTGCACTCCTTTCTGGAACTCCACCCCCGGCCGGACACACTTGTCCTCGGCATCGTGGCGGGAAAACGCTACGGGGAAATCGCGGAAATTCTCTGTCCCCGGTTCCGCTCCGTCATCGTCACCACCCCGGGGACCTTCAAGGCCAGCGAACCCGAACGGGTTTTCGCAGCCTGTCTGCGGCACAATCCCCGGGCGCGGCTGATCCCCGCCGCCGGGGCCGCCCTGGAAACCGCCGTTCGGGAAGCAGGAGGCCGGGGCGGATCGGTCCTCGTGACGGGGTCCTTCTACCTGGCCGGGGAAATCCTCCGGCTGTACCAAAAAACCTGAACGTGGATTATAGTTGAACCTGAGGAGGCCCATGATGGCAACGATTCGCACCGACATGATCGAAGCATCCGCCCGGACGACGGGAGCGGAGCTTTCCGGCATAAAGACGGCCGACGGGGTGGAACACCTGTGGCAGGCCGATCCGGCCTTCTGGCCGCGGCAGTCCCCCCTTCTTTTTCCCATCGTCGGCAACCTTCCGGGAAAGACCTTCACCTTCGGCGGGAAATCCTACACCCTGGACAACCACGGTTTCGTCCGCGGCCGGGAATTCCTTCCCGTGGAGGAAAAAAAGGACCGCATGTCCTTCGCTTTCACCGCGGACGATGCGTCCCTCGCCATCTACCCCTTCCGGTTCACCCTCACCGCGGGGTACGCGGTTTCCGGCGCGACACTGACCGTGTCCTGGGAGGTCCGGAACTCCGACGAAAAGACGATGTATTTCTCCATCGGCGCCCACCCGGGATTCCGGGCTCCCCTCGTGCCGGGGGAAAAGCGCGAAGATTAC
>CAZGUL010000502.1:0-2097 GCA_964529055.1 uncultured Spirochaetaceae bacterium | reverse complement strand
AGCGAGGAAAGGGCTGTTCAGCTTCTCGAGGACCTGTATCCCTACTACAAGAAGAAAAAGATTTGGGAAACCGCGATCGGAATCCTCAAACGCATCCTGGAATATGATTCGAAGAATCCGTGGGCCCGCAAGGAAATCACCGAATGCTACCGGGAGAAGTTCGCGGCCCACAGTCAGCTGGAGGAATACATCCGCCTTTCCAATCTGACCCAGAGCTGGAGAAACGTTCACGACGCCATCGCCGATTTCGAGAAACACATTTCCTTCGATGCCGGCAATTTCGTCTTTCACCGTGAATGGGGGGTCGGACAGATAAAGAACATCAAGGACGACATCATCGAAATCGATTTTGTCAAGAAGCGACACCACAAAATGTCACTCAAGATGGCGGTCAACGCCCTGCAGATCCTGAGCAGACAGCACATCTGGGTCCTGAAAAGCGCGACCAACAAGGAAAAACTCCGGAAGAAAATTAAGGACGACATCCCCTGGGCGCTGAAAACCATCATAAAAAGCCTGGACAACGCCGCCGACATGAAGAAAATCAAGGCAGAACTCGTTCCCTCCATCCTGACCCCCGGGGAATGGACCGGCTGGAGCACCGCGGCGCGGCGTGTCCTCAAGGAGGACAATAATTTCGGCAACCTTCCGGACAAGGCGGATTTTTTTGAAGTCCGCGAACAGCCGGTGAGCCTGGAGGAAAAAACCCTCAACAGATTCAAGGCCGAGAAGGATTTCTTCGCCCGGGTACAGATCATCGAGGAGTACGCCTTCAACACGAAGAGTTTCGAGCCCACCACCGAATCCTTTGCGGAAATGCTCGAATATTTCATCGGTTTCGTCCGTTCCTACGGCAACGTGAACGAATTCTTTGTATCCAGCGGCCTCCTGCTGAAAAGAATATATTCCAAGTATCCGTTCCTGAGCCAGGGAAACGCCATCGATTTCAAGGAAGTTATAGGCCAGATCGAAAACCTGGAGGATATCTTTCAGAAAATCGCCAGCGCCGACCTGAAGCGGGAATTTCTTGTTCAGATCAAGAAAAATTCCCGAAATTGGAAGGACCAGTATCTCGCCCTCTTCCCCCACTCTCTTTCCCGCTTCATTCTCGACGAACTCACCGCCGCCGGCTATTCGGACAGTCTGCACGACCTGTTCCTGAAAGTCATCGGCGGATACAGGGAGTATCGCGAGTGTTTCGTGTGGCTTACCCGAAACTTTTTCGACGCCTCCTGGTACGAAAAACTCGGCGTGAAGTACGAAAAGATCCTTATCGGCATGATACACCTCCTCGACATCACGTCCCGGGAAATCGAGAACCGCAAGGACGCGGGTCCTAACCGAAAATTGAACCGACAGGTTCATTCCTACCTGTTCGACGAAAAGCGCGTTGAAGCATTTCTGTCGGAGGCCGATCATGATTCCATCCTGAGGGTTTACTCCCTGATCTGGGACCTGGATTCCATTGAGGACGCCCTCAAATACGACCTGCGCTCTCCGATCCTGAAGCGATTCCCGGATTACAAATTCTTCGGTGAGGGCGAAAAGGAAGTCGTCGCCAGCAGAGGTTTCTACGTCGCGCCGTCGAGCTACGAAATGAAGCAGAAATCGCTTCAGCAGATCCTCGAAGTCGAAATCCCCGCGAATTCCAAGGAGATCGGCGAGGCCCTTGCCCTTGGAGACCTCCGGGAAAACGCGGAATACAAGGCCGCCAAGGAAAAGCAGGAACTGTACAACACAGCCGTGGGAAAACTCAAGGAAGAACTGGACAAGGCGCACATCATTTACCCGAAGGACGTGGACGCGTCCAGAATCTCGTTTGGAACTAAAATCAAACTGTACAACAAGGACACCGCGGAGCCGGAAGAATACACGATTCTCGGGCCCTGGGAATCCGATCCTGCACGGATGGTAATTTCGTATCTGTCCCCGTTCGGCAACGAGCTTCTGAATCATGTGAAAGGAGAGGACGTTTCTTTCATCATCAACGAAAGAAACTACAATTACCGGGTGGAAGACATCAGCATTGCCGACTATTGACGCATCCCCGACTTCCGGGAAAAGCCGCTTCGGCGGCTTTTTTTTTACATATCCTCG
>CAZGUL010000501.1:0-2098 GCA_964529055.1 uncultured Spirochaetaceae bacterium | reverse complement strand
CTCGTCGCTGTCGTGGAATTTCGCGACCGCCCCGTGAAAGGGGCCGATCTCGATGGAGAACGGCACTTCCGGCACCTCCTGGAGCCGGAAGTTTTTCAGGATCCGTTCCTTCTTTTCGTCGCCGGAAAGTATCTTCAATGCCATGTGAACCTCACTTGGAAAGGGCGCCCATCAGGGCGTTCGGGAGGGCCGTGACGAAATCCGGGAATATTATGATCATGACAAGAACGATGAAAAGCGGAATCAGGAACGGCACCGTCGCCTTGACCACGTCCTCGAAGCTCATGTCCGCCACCTTCGACATCACGAACAGGACTATGCCGAACGGCGGGGTCAGGAGTCCGATCATCAGGTTCAGCACCATCACGACCCCGAAGTGCACCGGGTCGATGCCGACCTTCTCGATGACGGGCATCAGCACCGGGCCGAGGATCAGGATGGCCACGGTGGAATCCAGGAAGCAGCCGATGGCAAGAAGGAAAACGTTGATGATGATCATGATGACCAGCGGGTTCTGGCTGATGGCGACGAGCCACTCGGCGATCTTGATCGTCATTCCCGACCGCATCAGAACCCAGCCGTAGAGGGTCGAAGCGGCGACCACGAAACCGATTGTGGCCGTTTCCCGGGCGGTCTCGATGAACACCCGGACGATGTCCTTCAGCGTCAGCTCGCGGACGACGAAAACGCCGATGACGAGGGCGTAGGTCACCGCCACGGCGGCGGCCTCGGTGGGCGTGAAAAAGCCGAGCCAGATGCCGCCGAGCAGGATGATCGGGGTCAGCAGCGGAAGGATCGCGTCCATGAAGCTGCGAAACGCGACGGCCCAGGTCGGGAAGGGCTGGCGGGGCATGTCGTACTTCTTCGCGTAGAAAGCCACCATGATCATCAGGATCGCGGTCATCAGGATGCCGGGAACGACGCCGCCCAGAAAAAGACGGCCCACCGAAACACCGGAAACGAACGAGAATACCACCATCGGCAGGCTGGGAGGGAAAATGGGGCCTATCGTGGAGGAGGCCGCCGTGACCGCGACGCTGAATTTCTTCGTGTAGCCGTTCTTGGTCATCGCGTCGATTTCGATCTGGCCCAGGCCCGCCGCGTCGACCACGGCCGCACCGGACATCCCCGCGAAAATGAGGCTCGCCACCACGTTCGCGTGTGCGAGCCCGCCGGGAAGAAAACCCACCAGCGTGTCGGCGAAACGGAAGATCTTTTCGGTTATCCCCGCTGTGTTCATCAGCTTCGCGGCGAGGATGAAAAGAGGTATCGCGATGAGAATGAAGTTCTGCAGACCGAACTGCATCTTCTGGGAGATCATCGAAAACTGGAAGATGGAGCCGCTGTACAGGGCGGCAACCACCGATGACAGCCCCAGCGCCATCGCCACCGGCAGACCCAGAAGCAGAAGCAGCATCAATCCGATCGTGAGTATGAAAATCATGCCGCACCCCCCTCCGCGTTTTTATCCCCGAACCTGCCCGCGACGTCCAGATAGAGATTTGCCAGAATATACCAGGTCATGATGAGACCGGCGATGAACAGAATGAGATACATGTACCCGATTTTCATCCAGTGTATCGTCGGGAGCTCCACGGTCCAGTTGAACTTCACGTTGTCCCAGGACCCGATCGTGAAAATGACCAGGAAGGGCAGCATGATGATCCTCCCGACGATGCGCAGGATCCGCCTTACGGCGGGCGACGAGCGGTCCACCAGCACCGTGATGGCGATGTGGGATTCGTCCTGCATGATAGCCGCGGATCCGATAAAAGCGAGAAAAATGAACGAATACTGGGCCAGGTCTTCCGACCAGGACGCGGGGATTTTCAGGAAAACGCGGAACACCACCGTCATGATGGTTACTACGAACATGCAGAGCAGAACGACGGCGTTAACTTTTTCCAACACCTTCTTCACGTGTGCCTCCACGGATAGAGAAAAGGCACCCCGGCCTTGAGGAAACCGCCGGGGTGCCTTCGATTGCCTGAAGCCGCCTTATTTCAGGGCGGCTTTGACTTTTTCGTAATATGCGGGGTCCCAGTCGGTTTTCGCCATCCGGTCCAGAACGGGCTGAACGGCCTTCTTGAAGGCTTCC
>CAZGUL010000500.1:0-2103 GCA_964529055.1 uncultured Spirochaetaceae bacterium | reverse complement strand
ACGTGGCCCTGTACGGCGCCACCTCCGGAAGCGCCTTTTTCCGCGGCGTCGCCGCCGAAAGGTTCTGCGTCCGCAACTCGGGAGCGGAGGTGGTCGTCGAAGGTGTCGGCGATCACGGCTGCGAATACATGACCGGGGGAAGAGTCGTGATTCTGGGCCGGACGGGCAGGAATTTCGCCGCCGGTATGAGCGGCGGGATCGCCTATGTCTGGGACCCTCTGAACGAACTCGCCGGCAGGGTCAACGCCGAAATCGTCGAAACCGGTCCCCTGGACGAGGAGGAGGACGAAAAAACCGTGGTCCGCCTCATCCGGGAGCATTTCCGCCTGACGGGCTCCCTTCCCGCGGAGTACGTCCTGGAAAACTGGATGACCGTCCGGAACGAGTTCGTCAAAATCATAGCCCCCGAATACCGCAGGAACCTGCGGTTCCGGGGAAACAAGCGGCTGGAGGTCGTGTATGGGTAAACCCACAGGATTCATGGAATACGGCCGGAGGGTAGTTCGGGACGTACCGCCCGACATCCGCCTGGGCAATTACGAGGAATTTCACGAGGAGCTCTCGATTTCGGAGAGGATCGACCAGGGCGCCCGCTGCATGGACTGCGGGGTGCCGTTCTGCATGTCCTCCTACGGCTGTCCGCTGGCGAACCTGATGCCGGAATGGAACGATTTCATCTATCAGGGCCGTTTCGAGGAGGCGTTCTACCGGCTTCGTGCGACGAACAACTTCCCCGAATTCACCGGGCGGGTCTGTCCCGCTCCCTGCGAAAGCGCCTGCGTGCTGGGCATCCACGAACCGCCGGTTACGATCAAAAACAACGAATGCTTCATCGCCGACAAGGCTTATTCGACGGGTCTCATGTTCCCCCGGCCGCCTTCCCGCCGCACCGGCCGAAGGGTCGCGGTGGTCGGGAGCGGCCCCGCGGGGCTCTCGGCCGCGGACCAGCTCAACAGGGCCGGACACGATGTGACGGTCTTCGAAAGGGCGGACCGCCCCGGCGGGCTTCTCATGTACGGCATACCGAACATGAAGCTCGACAAGGAGCTCGTCCTCCGGCGGATAGGGCTTATGGAAGCCGAGGGTGTCCGGTTCCAGACCGGGGCCTGGGTGGGGAAAAACGTGGATTCCGAAAAGATCCTCGCCGAATACGACGCGGTGGTTCTCGCGGCGGGCTCCACCCGGCCCCGGGACCTTCCGGTACCGGGAAGGGAGCTCCGGGGCGTCCATTTCGCGATGGAATTCCTGGCCGGCAACACGAAGCGGCTTCTCGACGGCGGGCCGGGAGACGGCTTCATCTCCGCGGAAAACAGGAGGGTCGTCGTCATCGGCGGCGGCGACACCGGAAACGATTGCCTGGGGACCGCCCTGCGCCACGGCTGTTCGGGTTTGAAGAACTTCGAGGTCATGCCGGAGCCTCCCCGGGACAGAACGAGCGAATTTCCCTGGCCGCTGCAGCCGCGGCTCTTGAAGACCGATTACGGCCACGAGGAGGCGGTTCACAGGTTCGGCGCGGACCCCCGGGAATTCGGGATCACGACGAAGGAATTTCTCGGCGACGGAAAAGGCGGCCTCGCCGGAGTCAGGACGGCCCGGGTCGTCTGGGAAACCGGGGAGGACGGGCGGCGCAAAATGCGGGAAATTCCCGGTTCCGGGGAAGTCTGGAAGGCGGACCTGGTGTTCCTGGCCCTGGGTTTTCTCGGCCCCGAACCGGAAACGCTGGACGCCTTCGGCCTGGACCGGGACGAACGGTCCAACGTCAGGGCCGATTACGGTTCGTTCGCGGCGTCCCGGGACAGGATTTTCGCGGCCGGCGACGTCCGGCGCGGCCAGTCGCTGGTTGTCTGGGCCATCCACGAAGGCCGCAAGGCGGCACGGGCGGCGGACATGTTCCTGTCGGGCGGGAGCACGCTTCTGCCGTAAAAGGGCCGCCGCCCTTGACGCTCCGGTAAATCTATGGTATAGAAACATCTGCTCGAAATTACAGGTGGAGATATATACATGTACGCACTGATCGAAATCAAGGGAAAGCAGTACAAGGCGGAAAAAGGCGGCCTTTTGCAGGTGGATAGATTCGACGATGAAAAAGGATCGTCCCTGGAG
>CAZGUL010000499.1:0-2105 GCA_964529055.1 uncultured Spirochaetaceae bacterium | reverse complement strand
CTTCACCGTTTCCACGAAGACCTTCTTCAGTTCCTCGATCCCCGATTCCCGGTACACGAAGAAACTCAGGATGAAAGCGTAGGTGAAGGCGACCACAGCGGCCTCCGACGGCGTGAAAATCCCGCCCCAGATCCCGCTCAAAAGCAGGACCGGAGTCATCATCGGAAGGAAGACGTCCCCGCATCCGAAAATGAAATCCCTGAAGGTCGGTTTGTTGAAGTGAAAATAATTCTTTCGCTTCGCCACCGCGGCGACGATCGCCATAAGCGCGGCGGTCATCAGGAGCCCGGGAACCACACCGCCGAGAAACAGGCTTCCGACGGAGGTGCCGGAAACCAGGGAGTACATGACCAGCGGAACGCTGGGGGGAAAAATCGGGCCGATGGTGGATGACGCCGCCGTTATGCCGACGCTGAATTCCATGTCGTAACCGTGGTCCGTCATCGCCTTCAGTTCGATCTGCCCGAGGCCCGCGGCGTCGGAAACGGCCGTTCCGGACATGCCCGCGAAGATCAGGCTCGCGACGACGTTCGCGTGACCCAGCCCGCCGGGAAGGTGCCCCACCGTCGTGTTGGCGAACTTGAAGATTCTAGACGTGATGCCGGCCGAGTTCATCAGCTTGGCGGCGAGAATGAAGAAGGGTATGGAAAGCAGAAGAAAATTGCTGAGACCGAAAATCATCTTCTGGGATATCGCTTCCGTGGTGAGCCAGAAAGTTTCGGGCCCCACGTTCGCCAGGTACCCGAAAGCCCCGACAAGGCACAAGGCGTAGCTCACCGGGATCCCCAGGGCCATGAAGAAAACAAGGCCCACCGTCATGAAAAGGATCATTTCTTCCTCGCTTCTTGTATGTCCTCGATCAGGTTCAGGACGAGATAGGCCACGTTGACGCACACGGCAAACAGCATGATCAGGTAAACATATCCCCACTTGAACCATTCGATGGTCGGTATCTCGACGGTCCAGTTGGAGGAAACATTCCGGATCGCGCCGACGGAAAAAACCACGAAAAACAGAATGATGAGAACGGAAGCCCCGATGCCGACGATTCTCCGGAATCCCGCGGGAAGAATGTTCATCAGCGTGTCCACGTTCAGATGGCCCCTTTCCCGGGTGAGGGTGGTGATGCCGAAAAAGACGACGAAAACGAAAAGCAGGATCCCCATCTCCACGGACCACGACGTCGGAACCTTGACGATGACCCTGGCGGCGATCTGGATGAAAATCGTCAGGAACATGAACAGCACGAGTACGCCGTTCAGATAGTCGATATACTTCCGCATGGCTGCTCCTGGAAAAAGAAAAAGGCTCCGGCGGAAACCGGAGCCTCCGAATGAGGGACGGTTACTTCAACGCCTGGATCCGTTCCATGAGGCCGGGCTTCCACTTCTTGCTGAATTCGGCGTGGATCGGCGCGGCGGCCTTCATGAAGGCCTCCCGGTCGACGTCGTCGACGAGGATCATGCCTTTTTCCTTCACCAGTTTTTCCACATACATGGCGTCCGGGTCGGGAACGAGTTTGTTGGCGTAATCCGTCGCTTCCTTCCAGGCGTTCAGGATCAGGGTCTGGTCCTCCTTGTCCTGCCTGTCCAGCCATTTCTTCGATACCGCGTAGCGGTTGGAGGAGTACAGGTGCCGGGTCGGAATAAGGTATTTCTGGGTTTCGTAATACTTGTAGTTGTAAATGGTTTCCGGCGGGTTCTCCTGGGCGCCGACGACCCCCGTCTTCAGCGCCATGTACAGTTCGGGGAACGCGACGATGGTCGGGAGGGCCCCCATGCTTTCAAAATAGCGGATCCGGAACTTGTGGTCCGGAAGGCGGATTTTCATGCCCTTCAGATCGTTCGGGTGCCTGATCGGAACGTTGGCGGTGATGTACCGCGACCCCCGGGGAACGGTCCCGACGGTGAGGATACCTTTCCGGTTGGCCACGTCCTCGACGATTTCCTTGCCGATGGTGTCCCAGAACTTGTGGAGATGGTCCAGGTCCCGGATGATGAACATTTCCTCGAAAACCTCGTATTCCTGCGCGTACAGAAAGAGGTCCATGCCGCCGTGGGCGCCCATCTCGATGGTGCCGTTCGCGAGGCCTTCCACCACTTCCC
>CAZGUL010000498.1:0-2107 GCA_964529055.1 uncultured Spirochaetaceae bacterium | reverse complement strand
GAGGCTGTGTCTCCGGCGGTGGACCTGCGGGTGGAGACGGAACCCCTGCACCTGGCTCTCGACCGGGCCGTCCCCTTCGCGCTGATCTTCAACGAGCTTCTTTCCAACGCGTGCAAGTACGCGATCCGTCGGGGCGGAGGAAAACACATCGTCGTGTCGCTCCGGAAGGAGGACGGGAACGGCGTTCTGACTTTTCAGGACGACGGGCCGGGGCTGCCGGACGGGTTCGATCCGGCGGCGGCCCGGGGCCTGGGAATGACGCTGATCCTCGGCCTGACCCGTCAGATCGGCGGGACCTTCCGGTGGGAAAACCGGGACGGCGCCGCTTTCGATTTCCGATTCCCGTTATAGGAGGGTTTTCCGCATGACAGGCTACGACGAGCTTCTGGACCTGGCCGCCCGCAGGGCCTCCCACCGCAGGTACCTTCCGGACCCGGTGCCGCGGGAAGACATTGAAAAGATGGCGGCCATGGCGCGGCTCGCCCCCAGCGGTCACAATCTCCAGCCGTGGAGGCTCCTCGCGTTGACCGGCCGGGACTTTATAGGAAAACTCGCCGGGGCGTCCGCCGCGGAATATGACGCCCTGGTCCGCCGGCTTCCCGAAGAGGCCCGGGAGAGACCGGAGAAATTCGGGTTTTACGTGAGTCACTTCAGGGACGCTCCGCTGGTGTTCGTCGTGCTGTCCCGGAGGTCCGAGATTGAATCGGACACCCTCGCCCGGGCCCACGGGGTCGCGGCGCCGAAACCGGAATGCTTCGATCTGGACTGCCTTGGGGTCGGCGCCTTCATCCAGAACCTGCTTCTCGCCGCGGAGTCCCTGGGCTACGGCGCCTGCTGGGTCGCGGCGCCGGTCATGTACGCCCAGGCGCGGGTGGAGGAGCTTCTCGGGGTGGAGCCGCCCTGGCACGCCGTCAGCATCGTGTCGGTCACCCGGCCCGTCCGGGAACGCAGGGGCGCCCCGAAGAAGGAAGTTTCGGAGATCCTGACCATCGTACCCTGAAGGGAATCAGGGCGCCGCGAGGGTAATCCGCACCCCCGTCTGAAGAGGTGTGAAGGCGGAACCGAAGGCGGCGTGGAGCGACGCCTGGGCGCGGAAGCCCGTGCAGTGTCCCGCCAGAAGGGACCGGATGCCGAATTCCCGCAGGGCTTCCGTCGTCTTCCGGATACGGTCCTCCGGAGCTTCCACCAGGTGCAGGCCGCCCATCACGCACGAGAAATCCCGGGTGCCGCAGAGCTCGGAAACCTGCGACACGATGTTGACGATGCCCGCGTGGCTGCAGCCGGTGAGCACCGCCGGCGGCCGGCCTTTCACGCAGACCACCAGCGAGATGTCGTCGCCCATGGTGTCCTGCCGGACCCGGCCCTCTTCCAGGGTGAAGAGACTTATCCCCACCTCCTCGAAATCGGTGCGCCGCTTTATTTCGCCGGTGGTGAACAGCCCGGGCATGAGCTGGAGCGGGTCCGGGGTCAGATAGAGTTCGGCTCCCGCAGCGCGGAGTTCCCCGGCACCGTCCCCCCGCATGACGCCCACATGGCGCAGGTACGGGGCTGTTATGAAGTTGAGGCGGAAGACCGACGGATGCGCCGCCACCGGAAGGTCCCGCTTTCCGATTGCCTTGAGGATTTCCGCGAGACCCTGGGTGTGATCGTAGTGGCAGTGGGTTATCACCACGGCGTCGATTTCCGCCGGGTCTATTTTCATCAGCCTGAAATTTTCCAGAAGGGCGGAAGGGTTCTGCCCCACATCCATCAGGACGCTCCGGGAGACGCCCTCCCGCTTCCCCCGCACAAGGAGGGAAATCCCGTGCTGACCCAGATAGGGGCTTTCGTACTGGACGGAATCCTCGCACATCACGATGATTTCCGCTTCGTCCAGTTCCCCGTACGGTCTCCTGTCTTTTTCCCCGGCCATGGTCTTTCCCTCCTCCTTTCCCGTTTTTCCGATGTGCTTACGCCGCCCCGGAACCGCTTTTCCCTTTCGCCTTCGAGGCGAAGAACGCCGCGACCATCACGACGGCTGTGGGCAGGAGCCAGCCGAAGTTGATTTTGCCGAAGGGAAGAAGGGCCACGTTGCGGCTGAAGAAATTGTCCGCGAAGCCCATGCCGG
>CAZGUL010000497.1:0-2107 GCA_964529055.1 uncultured Spirochaetaceae bacterium | reverse complement strand
GGTCTTACGACTCCGCCGGTCGGCGTCTGTCTGTTCATCACGTCGACAATAGGCAAGATCTCATTGACGAAAATCGTAAAAGCGATTCTGCCTTTTCTCGGGGTGAGCCGTGTTGTTTTGGCCCTGGTTACGTATTTTCCGCCTGTCACGTTGTGGCTTGTGGGAGCCTTTTTCCCATAAAAAGTGGTGCCATGAAAAAAATGCTTCTTCTCGTCCTTCTCGCCATGGCGGCGGGAGCTGTCCACGGGCAGACCAAGGAGGAGGACATCCGGCGGATGCCGGAGATGACCCGGGAGGCCATGCGGCTGGGGCAGGAGTGGGGCAAGGCCCTGGGGGAGAAAATCTACGAGGAGATGAAGAGGGGCGGTTACGTGAACGCCTGATGGGCCGTACGGCCGCTTGATGTTCCCCCGCCCGGGATGTTATAAAGTAGCAACCATGAAGATCACCAGCGACCTCCGCATCGTTTCGTCCGTGCCGCTCGTGGCGCCGCGGGCCCTCATCGCCGAGTACCCGATGACCGACGCGTCCAACGCCGTCGTCGTAGAGAGCCGGAGAACGGTGGAAAACATCATCGCCCGGAAGGACAGGAGGATCCTCGCCATCGTGGGCCCCTGCTCGATCCACGATCCCGTCGCGGCGGTGGACTACGCGAAGCGCCTCGACGAGCTGCGCCGCCGTATCGGGGACAGGGTCTATGTGGTGATGCGTGTCTACTTCGAGAAGCCGAGGACCGCCCTGGGCTGGCGGGGCCTGGTCTTCGATCCCGCCCTGGACGGCTCCGGCGACATTCCCCGGGGACTCCGGGAGGCGCGGCGTCTGCTACTTGAAATCACCGGCATGGGGCTTCCTGCGGGCAGCGAGATCCTGGATTCCATCGTCCCCCAGTACATTTCCGACCTCATCTCCTGGGCGTCCATCGGCGCCCGCACCACCGAGTCCCAGAACCACCGGGAAATGGCATCCGGCCTTTCGATGCCCGTGGGTTTCAAGAACGCGACGGACGGCACGCTGGATTCGGCGATCAACGCGATGACCTCCTCGCTGCATCCCCACAACTTCATCGGAATCGACGCCGACGGACTCACCTCCATCCTCCGCACCACGGGAAACGACGCGATTCACCTGATCCTCCGGGGCGGCAAGTCGGGCCCGAACTACTACGAGGAAAACGTCGAGAAGGCGGAGGAGCTGCTGGCCAGGGCGGGGCTGCCCCAGGCCATCGTCGTGGACTGCAGCCACGCGAATTCCGGCAAGCGGCCGGCGCGGCAGGAACGTGTGTTCCAGGCCTTCATCGACCAGCGGGTCCGGGGAAAGGAGTCGCTGGTCGGTTTCATGCTGGAGAGCAACCTGTTCGAGGGCTGTCAGGAGATTCCGCGCCGGCTGGAAGACCTCAAATACGGCATATCGATAACCGACGCGTGCATCGGCTGGAAGGAAACCGAGGAGATCCTGACCGAGGCCTGGAAAGCCATGAAGGGCGGCTAATCCTTCACCGTGTAGGTCCGGCGGATGAGGCCGTAGAGCTCCGCCAGGGCCGGATGTCCCGACGTCTCGATTCCGCCGTCGTTCAGAAAATCCTTCCGTTCCCGCTCGAACCAGCGGTACAGCCTCGTCGTTCCCTCGGATACGCTGCCCGAGGCGTGGCAGATTTTCGCCAGGCTGCGCATTTCCTCCCTGTTGAAGAAAACCCTGCTGCGGTCCACGTAAATGTTGAAGAAGTTTCCTTCGGTTTTCTCCACCCGCACGCTTCCGCCGTCCACGTCGGAGGGGGTCCCGCCGGAGGCAGCGGCGGCGCCCTTCGCGGGCTTCTTCGTCTTTTTCGGCACGTCGTCCGGGGACGGATTCTTTTTTCGCATCGCCACGACCCGGGCGTTGTGGAGAAGGATTTCCGCCTGGTGCTTCAGGAATTCCAGGTCTTTTTCTTCCAGGAGTTTGCAGAGGGCTGTGAGTTCCTTGACGAGGACCTGCGTCCGGGGTTTTTCGACTCCGGCCTTGGGCTTCGGAGGTTTTTTCATGCTTTCAAGTATAGCACGACTTTCCGGATGCTGCGGATTTTATCTTTTCAATCCGCTTCGAAAAGAACGAAATCCAGCGCACCGCCGGA
>CAZGUL010000496.1:0-2113 GCA_964529055.1 uncultured Spirochaetaceae bacterium | reverse complement strand
AGGCTGAAAAAGAAGATATGGGACGCCTCCGAGGCGGAGATCGACGGGATCCTCGCGGACTATGGAATTCCTTCGCCGTCCGAACTCGGCAAGGCGGGGTCCTACATCCAGAACACTCCCCGGGTGAAGTGCATCGAGAAGCGCAGGAAGAACGACATCGTTTTCCTGCCCATCGGCTGCACCGAGAACCACGGCTTGCACGCTAACTCGGGGCTGGACACCTTCATGGTGACCCAGATACTGGAAGGCCTGCGCCGGTACACGGCGAAGAAAGGCCGTGAGATCAACCTGGCGTTTCCGCCCCTTAACTACGGCGGGCATCCCTATCACCACATGGGCATGCCGGGGACCGTCATCATCCCGAAGGAGGTGGTGGAGGAAACCCTTATCTACACGATGCTCGGGCTGTGGAACGACGGCTACCGTAAAATCATCATGATAAACAACCACGGACACCTGTGGATGCTCGAATCGGCGGTGCAGGAATTCATGAAACGCTTTCAGCTGCCGGGGATTTTCCAGGTCCTCGACTGGCACCGGGCCGTGCGGGAATTTTTCTTCCCGGTGAACCGCAAGGACAGCCTGGAGACGAACTTCGTCCATGCCGACGAAAGCGAGACCTCGGTGGCGCTCCTGATGTTCAAGGAGATGGTGGAGATGAGCGTGGTGCAGGACGCGTCGGGGATGCAGTTCCTTCCGGAGGGCCATTTCGATACAAGCGTCGAGCCTTTCCGACGGCCCCACCGGTGGAGCGAGGGTGAGGGCCACTTCGCCATCGAGCGGTTCGCGACGCCCGAGGGCGTCGTCGGCAAGCCGAGCCTTTCCCGTCCGGAAAAGGCGAAACGGCCCATCGCGGCGATTCTGACCTATCTGACCCTGATGGTCGACCAGATCCTGGAGGCCTTCCCCGCCGGGACGGTGCCGCCGCCGGACAAGGTGACCCTGCGGGACCCGAAGGAGCTGGAACCCTTCCTGAAGGAACCCTTCAGCCCCGGCTGGAAGAGCGTTTACGAACTTCCCCACGTGGGGCCCTTTCACAAGGGGTAGCCCATGGGAAACACGATTTCCATCGGCGTCATCGGCGCCGGCAGGATAGGGCGGCTGCACGCGGAGAACCTGGTTTACCGCGTGCCGGAGGCCCGGGTCCTCGCGGTGTCGGACGTCCGCCGGGAAGCGGCCGAGTCCTGCGCGGCGGCCCTGGGAATCCCCGCCGCGCATGAAGATCCGCGGGCCGTCCTGGAGGACAAGAGAATCGACGCGGTGCTGATCTGTTCCAGCACCGACACCCATTCGCCCCTCATCGAGGCGGCGGCCGCGGCGGGCAAGCACATTTTCTGCGAGAAACCCGTCGATTTCGACCTGGGCCGCATCGACGCGGCCCTGGCAAAGGTGAAGAAGGCGGGCGTCAAGCTGCAGATCGGCTTCAACCGGAGGTTCGACCACAACTTCCGGCGCGTCCGGGACGCGGTGGCGGAGGGAAAACTCGGCAAGCTGTACTCGCTGCGCATCACCAGCCGCGATCCCGCGCCGCCGCCGATCGAGTACGTCAAGGTTTCCGGCGGCATGTTTCTGGACATGACGATCCATGACTTCGACATGGCCCGCTTCCTGACAGGGAGCGAGGTCGAGGAGGTGTACGCCCTGGCCGGCGTCATGGTGGATCCGGAGATCGGCCGGGCGGGGGATGTGGACACCGCCCTGGTGACGCTGAAGTTCCGCAGCGGCGTCATCGGGTGCATCGAGAACTGCCGCAAGGCGGTGTACGGTTACGACCAGAGGGTCGAGATCCTGGGTTCCGACGGCATGATCGCCACCGAGAACGACCGGCCGAACACCGCGCGCCTCGCCACGGCGAAGGCCGTCACCGAGGACCTGCCGCTGCACTTTTTCCTGGAGCGGTACACCGAAAGCTACGTCGCGGAGATGAAGAGCTTTGTCGAATGCGTCGCGAAAGACCGGGAACCTCCGGTGACGGGCCTGGACGGCCGGATGCCGGTGGTGATGGGGAAGGCCGCGCGGCTTTCGTACGAGCTGAAACGTCCGGTGAAGCTGGAAGAAATCGGATAGCACGGCGGGAAGAACCGCGAAATTCCCGGAAGTCCGGAGGCGCCGC
>CAZGUL010000495.1:0-2116 GCA_964529055.1 uncultured Spirochaetaceae bacterium | reverse complement strand
CAATTTGATGCAGGTTCTATATAAATACAGCGTTGTCGCCGCTGTAGCTCAGTCGATGAGATTTTCTTGACGGTTTAACTTTCTGCGGTGTATGCAATTATTTTTCGGCTCCGGTAAATAATCCGCCCTTGTTACTGTTTTTGTTACTAAAAAGGGGAGAAAAGCCGATGAAAGCACCTTTTAACGTGTTCACGCGGACCGGAACGGACGGGAAGAAGTATTTTTCCGCTCGATTTTTCGATTCCGCCGGTCGAGTCCTCCGCACCGTAACTTTGCCGAAGGAAATAAACTCGAAAGTAAAGGCCGTCCGCGAAGCCGAAAGACTTTATAATAAAGGCGTCGTTTCCCAGGAAGCTAATCCGCTCGTATACGCCTACCTTGAATCGTTCTGGAAAGCAGATTCCGAATACGCCCAGGGGAAAGCGCTTCGCGGCGCTCCTCTTTCAGCCTCGTATCTGCGCCTTAATGCGGCCGCAATCCGCCGCGCCCGGAAATATTTCGACGGTAAACGGTGCCTCGATGTTACGCCCTCGATCCTCGAAAGGATGATTCAAGGTCTATCGAAGGACGGCCTCAATCCCCGCCTCGTGAATATTTCGCTCCAATCGGTAACGGTGCCGCTCAATTACTTCTATCGGGTTCACGGCCTCCCGAATCCGATCCGCGCCGTTGTAACGCGAATCCGGGAACGGCCGCGGGAAAGAGGCTCGTTGACTTTCCAGGAATTGCAAAAACTCATCGCCCTTGACGATGTTCTGCCCCAGGTCCGCGCCGGCGTTCTCCTCGGCTCCCTCTGCGGCCTGCGAATAGGTGAAGCCCTCGGCGTCCGCCTGGACGATATAGACTATGAAGCCGGTATTATTAACATTCGGCACTCGTACAACCTCATGGAAGGCTTAAAGGCGCCGAAGTGGGATTCCGTCCGGCAAGTACCCGCGCCCGATATAGTCCTTGATGCGCTGCGGGAGTGTATCGCCACGGCTCCGCGTGAAACGCCGTATATCTTATGGAACAGGCGCCGCGCGGATCGTCCTGCGGGAAGGGATACGCTACAATCGGGTTTTATCTCGATGCTCTCCCGAATCGGCGTAGACGTGGAAGAGCGGGAGAAAAGGCACCTGTCGTTTCATGCGTTAAGGCATTCTTTCGTCTCCCTCTCCCGCGTCGCCGGTGTTCCCGGTTTCATCATTCAGAGGATCGCCGGTCATAAGTCGATGGAAATGACGGATAATTATTCCCATGCGTCGATTATCGATTTCCAGAATGCACGGGAAGCGATGTCCGCGGCTTTGAAGAAAGCCGAAGGAGCCGAAAGATGAAAAACCTTGAAGATAAAAAACGTTTGATTTTTTGTAGAATTGTAGAGGCGCGGCATCAGAAGAAACTTACCCAAGCGCAACTCGCGGAGGCCCTCGGAAAGCCGCTAAAAACATGGCAGAAGGTCGAGCAGGGTAAAACCTCCGTATTAAGCGAAGAGCTCCCCCGAATAAACGCGAAACTCGGGAACCTTCGAATTGATTATTATTTTAATCCGAACATGACCTATCAGGAGGCCGCCGGTATTGAAGAGGTGGATTTACTTCGAGAACGGATGAAAAGCCAGCCGGGTTTTGCCGAAATTATAGAATTTCTCCTGAAGCGGCCCCCGGCGGAGCTTGTAGAAGTTCTGGACTGGCTGGAATGGATCGCCTTCAAGCACCGAAACAAAGAACCGAGCGAACACGCGGAGAACCGGAACGGCTTCCAGCTCATAAAGGGCGGCCAGTCTCAAAAAAAGAACGCCGCGAAGGCTGTAAGCAGATAGAAATCATGCCTCGATGGTCTCGTACGGGAGCAGGCTTCTTGCAAATTAGTAACTGTTTCTAATTTGCTTTTGTGTTCAAAGAGCTTCATGTAGCTCCATGCGGTTTTTTGCGAAAACGGCACATTCGCCTCGATCCACGGGAGGAAAGCGCCGTATTTACCTAAATTCCCGTTAAGTAGTCCCCGATGTACACCTATCCGGGGAAAATCGCTCTACGTGCAAGATAGGGGCCTCTGATGGCAATTTAGAAGGGTATCTGCGGCGGGGAGAAAAAAGAAATCCTCCGGCAATGGCCCGGAGGACGCTTTGAGA
>CAZGUL010000494.1:0-2116 GCA_964529055.1 uncultured Spirochaetaceae bacterium | reverse complement strand
TGGTCGCCCGCAAATGGAAGCGGCAGTTCCGAATGCCGGCGGGCTATCACGATCCGGCAGGTCTCGAGAAGCCGGTCCGCCATTTTCCAGGTCCTGAATCCCGGTACCAGGTCGTCGCCGATGATGATCCCGATTTTTCCGTCCACTGGATACCGGGCAGAGAGGTATTCGATGGTTTCCATGGTGTAGGACGTTCCGCGGCGTCGTATCTCGCAGTCCTCGACGATGAATTCCGGCCGTCCCGCAGCGGCGAGCCGGGTCATTTCCAGCCTAAGGAGGGGATCGTCGTCGGGGCTCACGTCCTTGTGGGCCGGCCTGAAGGACGGCACGAAGACGATCCGGTCGTACCCCTGGGACACCAGGACTTCCTCGGCGATGAAAAGATGCCCGATGTGTACGGGATTGAAGGTGCCGCCGAGAAGGGCGATCTTCATGAAGCGTCTCCGGCAAGGGTGAACAATTCCCTTTTCAGAGCGTCGAGCCCCTTGTGGGTGAAGGCGGATATCCCGACGATTTTCTCCCCGGGGAAAAGCGCCTGAAAACGGGGAAGATTTTCCGCCGCTTCCGGCAGGTCCAGCTTCGTAGCCACCAGGATCCGGCGTTTCCCCGCGAGCTCCGGGGAATACAGCCGCAGTTCCTCGACGAGGGCAGGAAAGGCGGTTTCCCAGTTCGGGGCCGACAGGTCGACCAGGAAGGCAAGGCCGGCGGTGCGGGAGATGTGCTTGAGGAATTTCAGCCCCAGCCCGGCGCCCCGGGACGCCCCCTCGATGATGCCCGGAATGTCCGCCAGGACCAGGTCCCGGTCGTCCAGCCGCGTGACTCCCAGGTGGGGGATCTTCGTCGTAAACGGATAATCCGCGACCGTGGGATGCGCGTTGGACAGGACGCCCAGAAGGCTCGATTTTCCGGCGTTCGGAAAGCCGACGAAACCGATGTCCGCGATGATGTTGAGCTCCACCCGGAGTTTCGCCTCCGATCCCGGCATTCCCGGCTGGGCAAAACGGGGCGCCTGTATCCGGGACGACTTGAAGTGGGTGTTCCCCTTCCCGCCGTCCCCTCCCCGCAGAAAAACCCATCTTTCGCCTTCTTCGGCGAAGTCTTTCAGAATTTCCCCGGATTCCGCGTCCCGGACCAGGGTGCCCGGAGGAACCGGTATTTCGACGTCGGCGCCGTCCCGGCCGTGCTTCTGGCGGCCTTCGCCCTGGGCCCCGTTGCCGGCTTTCACGATCGGCCGCTTGCGGAGGTGTCCGAGGGTTTTCAGGTTCCTCCGGACGACGAACACCACATCGCCGCCCCGGCCGCCGTCCCCGCCGTCGGGGCCGCCCCTGGGGATGTATTTCTCGCGCCGAAAAGAAACGCATCCGTTTCCGCCGGAACCGGATGCGACATCGAGGATAATTTCGTCGACGAATCTTTGCACGAACGTTTCAGCTTAAACCGAGGGATCGATCGCGATCACCTTTTTCCCGCGAAGGGTCTTGAAAACGAGCTTGCCGGCCGCCTTCGCGAAGAGAGTGTCGTCCTTTCCTTTCCCCACGTTGGCGCCGGGGTGAAAAAGGGTTCCCCGCTGCCGGACGATGATCTCTCCGGCTCCCACGGTTTCGCTGCCGTAATGTTTTACGCCCAGGCGCTGTCCGGCGGAATCGCGCCCGTTCTTGGAACTTCCGCCGCCTTTCTTATGTGCCATGACTGATTTCTCCCTTTCCGTCTATTCCACAATCTCAACACGCAGATCTCCGGGGTTTTCCCGCTCCAGCCGCAGAAGGCCGTACACGAGAAAATCGGTGACGCCCCGGAGCCTTTCGGTCTTTTCCCGGGGAATGGCCCCGGTCTCGATCACCATCCGCCCTTCCCCGGGCAGGGAAACCCGCGCTTCCGTCTCGGCGGCCAGAATCTCGGCGGCGGTACGGAGCAGCGCGGAAACGGCCGCGCAGGGGGGACTGAAATCCCGTCCCTCCGAGAAGGAATGCCCCTCCGCCTCGAGACTGCGAAGACAGCCCGACTCGTCGAGCCGGACCGAGACGCGGATCACCCGGTTTATACTCCCGCGATATCCTCGACCTTCAGCAGGGTGTATTCCTGCCGATGGCCCCAGTTGCGCCGGTAGTTTTTTCTC
>CAZGUL010000493.1:0-2121 GCA_964529055.1 uncultured Spirochaetaceae bacterium | reverse complement strand
TCGTCGTCTTCTCGGATCTTTTCGGGTCCCACGAAAACCGCGAATCCCATGTCCGCCGCGGCCCGCAGTCTCCGCCGGAAATGCGGCACGGGCCGGATTTCCCCGGCGAGGCTCACTTCACCTGTAACGGTTGCGCCGCCCGGAAAGGCGAGGCCGGTGCGGGCGGAGTACAGGGCCATGGCCAGCGGCAGGTCGATGCCCACCTCCGACAGCCGCATCCCCCCCGCGACGTTGACGTAGATGTCCTGGTCGGAAAACCGGAGATTCAGGTGCTTTTCCAGCACCGCGGCGATCCGCGAGACACGCCCGGCGTCTATTCTGTCGGAATACACCCGGGAGAGCCCGCCCTTGGCCGGAACCGTGAGGGCCTGAATCTCCACGAGAAGGACCCGGCTTCCCTCGTAGACCGGTGCGGGCACCACACCCGGCGGCAGGCCCCCCTCCCTCTCGACGAGAAAAAGCGAAGATGGGTCGGTGACCTGCTGGAGCCCCTTTTCCCCCATCGAAAAGAGTCCGATCTCGTCGACGGAACCGAACCTGTTCTTGACCGCCCGCAGGAACCGGATATCGCTTCCGGACTGGTCGAAGTAGAGAACGGTGTCCACCATGTGTTCCATGACCTTGGGTCCGGCTATGAAGCCCTCCTTGGTGACGTGGGCGATGAAAAAAACCGACGCGTTCCTCTCCCGGGCCCACTCGCCGATTTCGTGGCTGCAGTACTTGATCTGGTTGACCGTCCCCGGCACGGCTCCGAGTTCCGGCGAATGGAGGGTCTGGACCGAGTCCACCACGACGAGCTCCGGGTCCAGATCCCGGAGGCAGCGGTCCACGGCTCCGAGTTCGGTGTCGGCGAAAATGTGAAGCTGCGCGGCGTCCAGCCCGAGCCGGTCCGCTCGCTGTTTGATCTGGCCCGGGGATTCCTCCCCGGAGATGTAGAGGGTCCGGAACCTGACGCCCAGGCCGGCGGCGGCCTGCAGCATCAGGGTCGACTTGCCGATTCCGGGCTCGCCGCCGACGAGGATGGTCGAGCCCTTGACGATGCCGCCGCCCAGGACCCTGTCCAGCTCCGCGATGGAGCTGCCGAGCCTTTTTCCGTCGGAAGGTTCCACCGCGGCGAGCGGAACCGCCGCGGCGGCGCGGCCCTTTTTTCCCCCCGCACCGGCGGAGGACGCGGCGGCCGCGGCGCCCCTGCCGGCCGCCTGCCCCTCCACGAAGGTGTTCCACTCCCCGCAGGACGGACAGCGGCCGAGCCACTTCGGTTCGGTGTTGCCGCAGACCCGGCAGGTGAACACGCTCCGGGGCCTGCCTTTCGGGTTCACATACCCGCCTTGATGAGCTCTATCTCGAAGAGAAGAAAGGCGTTGGGAGGAATGACGCCCCCCGCCCCCTGCGCCCCGTAGGCGAGCTCCGGCGGCAGGATGACCGTGCGTTTCTCTCCGGCCTGCATGTCCAGGACGCTCTCGTCCCACCCGCGGATGACCCGTCCCTTTCCGACCTGGAACTGGAACGGCGTACCCCGGTTCACCGAACTGTCGAAGACCCGGCCGTCCAGGAAAAGTCCCGTGTAGTGCACGGTGACCATCGCGCCGGAGGCGGGTTTCGGGCCCGATCCCTTTTTGACGATCTTGTAGTAAACGCCGGACGGACTTTTCTGCGCCCCCGGCAGAAGCTCCTCTATGCGGGCGAACACGGCCTTTTTCTCATCCTCCACCTTCCTGGCAGCCCTTTCCCCGGCGCTTCTTACCGCGGCGTCGAAGGCTGCCTGGTCCGCGGCGAAGGCCTTCGCCTTTGCGCCCTGCCGGATGATGGTCACCTTCTTCATGACGTCGCCCTGCCTGATCTTGTCCACCACGTCCTGGCCCGACACGACCCGGCCGAAAACGGTGTGCTTGCCGTCAAGCCACGGCGTTTCCTTGTGGGTGATGAAGAACTGGCTGCCGTTGGTGCCGGGACCGCGGTTGGCCATCGACAGTACGCCCGGCCCCGAATGGCGCAGGCTCGCGTCGATCTCGTCGGGGAACGTGTACCCCGGGCCGCCCGATCCGTTTCCGGCCGGGTCGCCGCCCTGGATCATGAAGTCCGCGATGACCCTGTGGAATTTCAGCCCGTCGTAAAACGGTT
>CAZGUL010000492.1:0-2135 GCA_964529055.1 uncultured Spirochaetaceae bacterium | reverse complement strand
ACCCGGGTTTTCCCGGACCCGGCGCCGGCGATGATAAGCAGGGGGCCGTGAATGGACGCCACCGCCTCGATCTGGCGGTCGTTAAGCAGGCTGCGAAAGTCGGATTTCATGGGCACATGAGTAGTACCGCATAGCGGGGCTTTATGCAAGGCGGGAGGAGGCGGTTTTCCGCAAAAGAGCGTAATAGATCGGTCCCGCGCCGCCCGCGGCGTCTGGCCAGATACACAGGCCGTACCGGGCGGCCTCTCCGGGGGGGGAGCCGTCGGGGTTCTCGCGGAGAACCTCGAACAGCCCGGGACGCCTCTTCATCGCCCGGCCGACGACCTCGTCGTTTTCCTCCGGCGACAGGGCGCAGGTGCTGTAGAGAACGCGGCCGCCGGGTCTGGCCGCCTCCAGGGCGGACAGCAGCATCGCGTAAGCCTGCTGCGCCAGGTGCCGGGTGCGGGCGGGGCTCCACGTCGAAAGACGGGCGGGGTCCCGGAGGAGGTGCCGTTCCGACGAGCACGGGGCGTCAAGGAGGACCAGGTCGTAGGCGTCCCGCTCGTGGAGCCCCCAGCGGGCGGCGTCGCGGCCCGTCACGGTGACCCGTTCCCGGAGTCCGGGGGGAAGGTGCTCGTCCAGAACCGCTTTGAGCCGCCGCCGCCGCTCCGCCGACCGCTCGTTGGCGACGATCCTGCCCGCCGGTCCCAGGCTCGACGCGAGCACCAGAGTCTTTCCCCCCGGAGCGGCGCAGAGGTCCAGCACCCGGGAATCGCCGGTTTCTCCCAGGGCGCGGGCGGCGGCCACCGACGCGAGGTCCAGGTGGTAGGGTTTCGCCAGGTTCTTCGAAAAGGCGGTCGGGGAACCTTCGGCGAGGAGCGCCGCCCGGAGGGCCGGCCAGCGCCCGGGAAAGAGGGCCGCGTAGAATTCGTCGAAACCGGGTTTCTTTCGTTTCACCGCTTCCAGACTAGAGAAAAGGCCGAAACTTGACAACCCCCGGCCGGCTCCGGTATGGTGGATTCCTACATGACGACGAACGAAAAACCGGTCCAGTATATTTTTCACCTCGCGAGAAAGGAAGGCACGCCCTCGTTCTGCCATCCCTTTCCGTCACAGGCGAAATTCATCGAGACGGTGGTCTCCTCCCGCATCGTGGGGCTGTACGGCGAAGAGCCCCGGGTGGAATCCCTCTCCCTGCTGCGGAACGACCTGTACCGCCGGATGGAAACCGCCCTGAAACTCTGGATTTTGGACCTGAAATTCGTTCCCCGTTTCCTTCTCGCCGCGGGGACCTTTCTGCTGGTGTACTTTTTCATGTCCTACGTGATAAGGGACCCGCTTCCGATGATCGACGAGCTTCTTTTCGGTCTCGGCGGGGCTGCGGGGGTCTATTATCTCCTTGGCAGGAGGTACCTGGATTCCGATCTCGTTTCGGGCAAGCGCATCGAGCTGCGGACCGCGGTGGACGGGATCGCGTTCGCCGAAAGCGAATTCGTCAGAAAAATCGAATCGATTCTGGGCTCCTACGAGGACGCGGACACGGCCGAACAACTCCGGATCTACGGTTCACGGGAAAAACTCGCGCTGGACCCGGCCTGGCGCGAAGAAGCCCTGGCTCTGCACCGCTGCCTGGACGCCCTCTTTTCGGGCCGGGACGTGCGGGTGTTCCGGAAAAAGCTGCAGAACAAGGTCACCGCCTCCGCCCGGCGGCCCCTGGACAAACTCCGGAAGCTGATCGACGGGAAAAAGATCGATTTTCCGCTTTTTCTGCTCTATGCCGCGCTGCACCGGGGGCTCGAATGACGGTCTATTCGATGCGCTGGCGTTCTTCCATTTGAACCTGCAGGTCCCGGGACCGCCGCGCGGTTTCCAGGGTTTCCCGGGCGGGATTGAAGGAAGGGTCGATCTCCAGGGCCTTTTCGCAATACTCGATGGCCCGGGAAATGTCTCCCTGGGCGAAATACTCCACACCCGTCAGGTAGTATTCCTCGACCTTCAGCGCTTTTTCCTTCCGGCCTTCGTCCCCCAGGTTGAGTTTGATCGAAACGCTGACCCGGTCCAGGCTGGTGAACTGGGTCGTCATGTCCAGGGTGTAGTTGACGACGAAGGTCAGGACGTCGGTATCCACCATGCTGCCCAGCGAAATGCGGGGGTTG
>CAZGUL010000491.1:0-2140 GCA_964529055.1 uncultured Spirochaetaceae bacterium | reverse complement strand
CGGCTACGACATGCCCCTTTTGCCGCCGGAAAAGGTGCTCGCCCTCGACCCTGTTCCCATTTTGATCATGTACCAGTAGAATACGGGGGAGATGGTTTCCGTATTCGAAAAAAAAGCCACAGGCAGTCTTCTTCCCACCGGCATTCTCCAGCAGACCGCGTACTGGGGCAGGGTGAAATCCCGGCTGGGATGGACCCCCCGGGCGTACGATTTCTCGCTGGGGTCGGAGGATGGGGACCTGCTCGTGACGCTGCGGAAGGCGGCTTCGGACCTGACGATCGCCTACGTGCCGTACGGGCCGGAAATGAAGCCCGGAGACGACGAGCGGGGCGCCTTCCTGGAGGAGCTGTCCGAACGTCTCCGCCGGAGCCTGCCGGGTTCCTGCATGTTCGTCCGGTGGGACCTGCCGTGGGAGTCCCCCTACGCCCGGGACGAGGACCGGTTCGACGGTGAGGGGCGGTGGATGGGAGCGCCCGCGCCGCATATCCGGGAAATCAGGATGAATTTCGGCACTCTCCGCCACAACCTGCGGAAAGCCACCGGCGACATCCTGCCGACGGACACGATCTTCGTGGACCTGCGGGAGGAGGAAGACCGCATCCTCGCGCGGATGAAGCCGAAAACCCGGTACAACATCCGGCTCGCGGAAAGACGGGGAGTGCGGGTCCGGGAAGGCTCGATCCTGGACCTCCCGGTCTGGATGGAACTGTACGCCGAGACCGCCCGCAGAAACGGATTCACTCTGCACGGGGAGGATTATTTCACCGCCCTGTTCGCTTCCGACGAAATTCCCGTGCGGCTTCTCATAGCCGAAACCGGGGGTGTTCCGGCGGCCGCGATGTTTCTCGCTGTGTCGGAGCGGAAAGCCACGTATCTGTACGGGGCGTCGTCCCCGGCGCGGCGCGGAGACATGGCCCCCTATGCCCTGCAGTGGCGGGCCATGCGCCTGGCGCGGGAGCTGGGCTGCGAGGAGTACGATCTTTTCGGGGTTGCGCCGCGGCCCGAGCCGAACCATCCGCTGTACGGGCTTCTGCGGTTCAAAACCGGATTCGGCGGCTCCCTCTTTCACCGGCAGGGCTGCTGGGATTATCCGCTGGACAAGGACCGCTACGAATCCTACCGGGCCCGGGAACTGACCGAGGCGGGTTTTCATACGGCCTAGCCTTCGGAGCGGCGGCCGCCGCCTCGTCCCGCACCGGGCGGCGATCCCCGGCCGCGGCCGCCTTTGCCGATCCGGCGTTTTTTTTGTATATTATCCTCATCTAAAACACGATCGAACGATTTTCAGAGAAAACAGGGAGCGCCATCCATGTCCAAGCATCAGTTTCAGACCGAGGTGACACAGCTTTTGCACCTCATCATCCATTCGCTGTATTCCCACAAGGAAATTTTTCTGCGGGAGCTCGTCTCCAACTCCTCCGACGCCCTGGACAAGCTCAAATATCTGACCCTGGCGGACGACGCGTTCAAGGGCCTCAAATTCGATCCCCGCATCGACATCCGGTTCGACGAGGAAAAGCACGCGACTCTTTCGGTCGCGGACACCGGCATCGGCATGAACGAGGCGGACCTGGTGGAACACCTGGGCACCATCGCCCGTTCGGGAACCCGGCTTTTCCTGGGCAGGCTTTCGGGAGACCAGAAGAAAGACTCCAACCTGATCGGCCGTTTCGGCGTCGGTTTCTACAGCTCCTTCATGGCGGCCGACAAGGTCGAGGTCCTGACGCGGAAGGCGGGGGAGGAAAAAGCCTGGCTCTGGACCAGCGACGGCAAGGGCGAGTTCGACATCAGCGAGGCCGAACGGGACGGCCACGGCACGACGGTGACGCTGCACCTGAACGACGAGGGAAAGGAGTTCGCGTCCCGCTGGCGGATCGAGGACGTGGTGAAGAAATACTCGGATCACATCGCCTTTCCGATCTTTCTGCATCACACGAAAATCGAGTACGACGACAAGGGCAAGGAGACGAGCCGGGCCCCCGCGGTGGGCCAGGTCAACACCGCCTCGGCCCTGTGGAAGCGCGGAAAGGCGGAGCTGAAGGACGAGGATTACACGGAGTTCTACAAGACCATTTCCCACGACACCGAGGAGCCCCTCTTTCATCTTCACACCCGGGCCGAGGGCACGCTGGAATACACG
>CAZGUL010000490.1:0-2151 GCA_964529055.1 uncultured Spirochaetaceae bacterium | reverse complement strand
CTGCCCTCTGGACAGGTCGGCGGGGATCCTCAGTTCAATCCCTTCGTAGTGGCGCGATCCCGGGGTGAACTTGGAATCGAAGGTGCACAGCCGGTCGCGCACGTCGGTAAAGGCGGAAAAGTCCATTTCGGCCGGGGGAAGCATGTGGATCCGGCCGTTCCCCCACAGGGTGACATGAAATTCCCGGCCGTCGATGAACTCCTCCACCAGGGCCGGCTGGAAAAAGGATTCCCTGACGTATGCCACGCGATCCCGAAGGCTTTGCGGGTCCAGCACCACCGCGTTGCTGTCGACTCCCGTGCTGCAGTGCTCGAAGGCGGGTTTGACGATGGCCGGGAACAGGCGCCAGTCTTCCAGCGATTCCGTTTCCATCACCCGTCCGGCGGGAGTGGGGATGCCGTGGGACGAAAGGATCGCCTTGACGGCGCCCTTGTCCCAGGTCAGGGCCAGCACGTCGGGCGGGGAACCGGTGTAGGTGTATCCGAGCCGCCCCAGACGGGTGGTCACCTGGGCGTCGCTGCGGTGGATGCCGGGAATTTCCTCGCACCAGTTGAAGACAATGTGGCAGGAGGGATCATACGGGGCCAGGGCGGCTTCCAGATCCGCGCCCGTGACGGGGGCCTCGAACACTCTGTGCCCCTCGGCCGCCAGGGCGGCGACGAATTGACGAACGGTGTCGAGGACCGCCGCGGTATCGGCCTGCGGCCATGACGGGTCGACATTATGGAGCACGACGACCGCGGGCGCGGCGGGTCGTGGCATGGGCGTCCTCCTTTTTCTGTTTGTCTTTACCTGTCGGACATGAAGCAGACATTCCCCATGGCCTCACCGCAGCCGCGTGTCATTTTTCCGTGAACCGCCTGAGGAAATGCCGCCACGTGCACGTCTCTCCTTCCGCAAGGTCTTTTACGACGGAAACCCCCATGCCCACGAAGGCGTCCGCTCCGATGTCGATCCGGTCCAGAAGACTGGCGGACGGCCCGATCCAGGAGTTCGCCCCCACTTTTGTCCCTCCCCCGATCATCGCATTGGCGATCACGAGCGTGTTTTCCCCGATGTCCACGTTGTGGGCCACATGGACAAGGTTGTCGATTTTTACGCCCCGGCGGATGCGCGTCTCCCCGAAAGTCCCCCTGTCGATCACGCAGTTCGCCCCGATCTCGACATCGTCTTCGATCACGACCGTTCCCATGTGGGGGAACCGGACCATGGAGCCGTTTTCGTCCCGCTCGAAGCTGAACCCTTCGCAGCCGATGGCGACGCCGGGATCGATGACGACGCCGTTTCCGATCTCGACGTCCCGAAAAATCGTCACGTGATGATGGATGGTGCAGTTCCGGCCGATCCGCACGTTCTCCCCGACGGTGCACCCGTTTCCGATCGAGGTGCCGCGGCCGATGACGGCCGTTTCGTGAACGTGGCTCGCTCCGAGGCCGCCGTCCCGCTTCCGGTCCTTTTCAATCAGAAAATTGAGCAATTGGCAGAACAGAAGTCTCGCGTTTCCGGTAACGACGAGGGTCGCATTCGTCTTTTCGGGATCGTACGGCGCGGACTCGTCGACAAAAAGAACGGCAGCCTTCGAACGGGCGATGAGACCGCCCGGGTCCCCTGCGGTCCTTCCCACGAAAGCGATCAGGTTCGGAACGTCGGCGCCGGCCGCGCCCGGGATGAAAAAGGAATGGGATTCCGGCAACGCTTTTTTCCCTGGCCTCGAGAAAGCGGGCAAGGTCCTCCAGTTCAATCCTCATCCTCGTCTCCATAACCGCTTACCGCCGCGTCGTGGGTCATCCAGACGTTTTTCACGGTCTCGGAAAAATATTTTCTTTCCTCCTCGAGAACGGCCGGCATCAGGACCCGGTCCAGGTAGTCGATCCGGTGCATCTTCGTGTCCGAAAGCCAGGACTCCGGGTGGATGTTGAGGTGCAGCCTGTTTTCGGGCGTTTCGCCCCGGAGGAACGCGAGCAGCCGGTCATCCCTCCAGGCCCGGCAGGAATCGCTGATATAGATCAGGCCCGGATCGTTCTTGTTATAAAATGAAGGGTTGACCAGTCCGGGCTGTTCGAGAAAAATGTCCCTGTTGTCCAGAAAGGGTTCGTGCATGACGATGGTCTTCACCGGCGCGCCCGCGACGAATTCGAGGATTTCGATTTC
>CAZGUL010000489.1:0-2151 GCA_964529055.1 uncultured Spirochaetaceae bacterium | reverse complement strand
TCGTACGAGCGGTTCCTGCAGAGGGAGAGGCTCCGGGAAGGGGAACCGCTCCAGAACCAGGGTCTGGAGGAAGTGTTCCAGACCGTGTTCCCCATCGAAAGCCAGAACGGCGACATGCGGCTCGAGTACGATCACTACACCCTCGAGGAAGACCACCTGAAACTCTCCGAAGCCGAATGCAAGCAGAAGGGGCTGACCTTCGCCCTGCCGATCAAGGCCCGCATCAACCTGGTATTCCTGGAAACCGGCGAAATCCGCCAGAAGGACATTTACATGGGGGATGTTCCCCTCATGACCGATCGGGGCACGTTCATAATCAACGGCGCCGAACGGGTCGTCGTTTCCCAGATCCACCGCTCTCCGGGGGTCATTTTTTCCCACGAGAAGGGAATCTACTCCTCCCGGATAATCCCCTATCGCGGTTCCTGGCTCGAATTCGAAATCGATCAGAAAAAAGAGCTCATCTACGCGAAGATCGACCGGAAAAAAAGGATCCTGGGCACCCTTTTCCTCCGCGCCCTGGGCTTCGACACCCGGGAAAAGATCATACCTCTCTTCTATAAGACCAAATCCGCGGCAGTGTCGGACGACCAGCAGGATAAGGAAGCCCTGGTCGGTACGGTGCTCGCCAGGGCAGTTTTCGGACGGGAAGGGGGCGAAGAGAAAAAGCTTTACCGCGCCGGCGACAAACTGCATCCCCACGACATCGACGAGCTGCTGCACTCGGGGGTGAAGGAAATCGAGATCGTCGATTTCGAGGCCGAGGGATCCCTGAATTCCCAGATCATCCTGAAGTGTTTCGAGCGTGAGGAAACCAAGTACACCCGGGACGAATCGGGCCTGGACGAGCCGTCGAAAGAGGAGTCTCTCTCCGCGGTTTACGCCATCCTGATGCCCGGCGAGCCCATCACCATCGAGAGCGCGGAAAAGGATTTCAACTCCATGTTCTTCACCGCCCGCCGCTACGATCTCGGCCGGGTGGGGCGCTACAAGCTCAACAAGAAGTTCGACTACGAGAACCCGGAAGAATCGCACCTGCTCACCAAGGAGGACATCGTCAACACGATGAAGTACCTCATCCTGGTGTACATCGGCGAGGCGAACGTGGACGACATCGACCACCTGGGAAACCGGCGCATCCGCTCCGTGGGCGAGCTCATGGCGAACCAGCTGAAGACCGCTTTTTCCCGGATGGAACGGATCGCCAAGGAGCGGATGTCCCTGAAGGAAACCGACACGATAAAGCCCCAGGACCTTATTTCCATAAAGCCCATCGTCGCGGCGGTCAAGGAATTCTTCGGTTCCAGCCAGCTCTCCCAGTTCATGGACCAGGTCAACCCGCTGTCGGAGCTCACCCACAAGCGGCGCCTCAACGCGCTGGGCCCCGGAGGCCTTTCCCGCGACAGGGCGGGCTTCGAGGTCCGGGACGTCCACTACACTCATTACGGCCGCATGTGCCCCATCGAGACGCCGGAAGGCCCGAACATCGGCCTCATCGTGTCGCTGGCCAACTACACCCGGGTCAACGACTACGGCTTTCTGGAAACCCCGTACCGGAAGGTTCACAACGGCAAGGTCTCCAGCGAGATCGAATACCTCTCCGCGATGGACGAGGAAAAGTATTACATCGCCCAGGCCAACGCCCCGATCGACGACAAGGGCAACTTCCAGCAGGACCAGGTTTCCGTCAGGAAGGCGGGCGACTACGCGACACGGGTCCCCAAGGACATCCAGTACATGGACGTTTCGCCGAAGCAGATCATCTCCGTTTCGGCGTCCCTCATTCCCTTTCTGGAGCACGACGACGCGAACCGGGCCCTGATGGGCTCGAACATGCAGCGCCAGGCGGTGCCCCTCGTTTTCCCCGAGCCTCCCCGGGTCGGCACGGGCATGGAAGGCAAGTGCGCCTACGACTCCGGCGTTTTCCTGAAGGCGAAACGCGACGGGACGGTTGAATACGTTTCCGCCACCCGCGTGGTCATCAAACCCGCCAAGCCGCTGAACGCCAACGACCGGGATGTTTTCGAACTGTTGAAGTACCAGAGGACGAACCAGGACACCTGTTACATCCAGAAACCCGTAGTCAAGTACAACCAGAAAATCAAAAAGGGCGACGTCATCGCCGACGGTCCGGCCACGTTCAAGGGCGAG
>CAZGUL010000488.1:0-2172 GCA_964529055.1 uncultured Spirochaetaceae bacterium | reverse complement strand
TCCCGGGGCGGTCATCGGGGACGGTTTTTTCATCGACCACGGAACGGGGGTCGTCATCGGCGAGACGACGGTCATCGGGAACGACGTGAAAATCTACCAGGGGGTCACTCTCGGGGCGCTGAGCGTCAAGAAGGAGCTGTCGGACCGGAAGCGGCACCCGACCATCGAGGACGAAGTGACGATTTACGCGGGGGCGACGATCCTGGGGGGCGAAACCGTGGTCGGCCGGGGGGCGGTGATCGGGGGGAACGTATGGCTCACCCGTTCCGTCCCTCCCCACAGCAAGGTGTACAACAAATCGGTGGAATATACGGTGGAATGAAGCTTCAGTTCGCCACGGGACGCGTCGCGTAGGCCTCGAAAATCAGGCTCCCCTCGAAGCCGCGGATGCTCCGCACCCAGGTGAGGAACTTTTCCGCTTCCGCCTTGTTGGTGTAGGGCCCTATCCGGAGGCGGTAGAACTGGGAACCGTTCACTTCCCGGGACAGTATCTGGCCCGCCAGGCCTTTTTCCCGCAGGAGGCGTCCCGCTTCCTCCGCCCGGTCGCGGCTCGAGTACGAACCCACCTGGATGGAATATTCGCGCACCTTGGCCGTCCTGACCGCCGCTGCGGCCGGCGCGGGCTTGACCGTCTCTTTCGCCGGGGCCGGAGCCGGAGCGGAAGCCTCCGCCTTCGGGGCGGGGGGAGGCGGCAGCGGCGCGGGCGGCGCCGCGGGCACCGGAGCCGCCGCGGGCGCGGCAGCGGGCCGGGCGGCGGAGGGGTCTTCGCCGTACACGATGATGACGTCCTCCGCGTGTTTCGCGTCCG
This sequence comes from uncultured Spirochaetaceae bacterium, assembly GCA_964529055.1. Taxonomy (GTDB): domain Bacteria; phylum Spirochaetota; class Spirochaetia; order DTKZ01; family DTKZ01; genus JAKQWJ01. The sequence goes on along the minus strand of CAZGUL010000488.1, from coordinate 1,364 downwards.
GTTCGGTCAGGGCGGGAAAATCCTCCTTCGTTCTCACCCACTCGATGGGATCGAAGGTCGTCGATTTCCCCGCTTCCGCGACGGCGGAAACCCCTTCCGTCTTTTCCCGGGGATAGAAGAACCAGAGCCCCACGCTCAGAATGGCCGCCAGAAAAAGGGCCACCGAAAGAATTATCAAAAGTGTCTTGTTCTGTTCCATACCTTCTCCGTTCAACCCGTCAGGCGCGAAATGACCGAGGAGACTTTTTCCCGCAGGCTTCCGCGGGTACCGGAGTTCTCCACGATTATAGTATCGGCAGGCAGAAAAGAAGATTGAGGAATCAGTTTCCGCTGGCTCCATATTCTCCGCAGGACCGCCGGGATTCCCAGGCTGTCCCGGGTCAGGGCGCGGTTGATCCGCTCCAGCAGGGGGGCCCTGACGATGACGATCCTGTCGCAGAGGGCGTCCAGCCCCATGGGAAAGAGCAGGGCCGCGTTGACGACGAAGCGGGGGCCCCTTTCGGAAACGATGTTCTTAACTCTTTCCACCATAAGGGGATGAACGATGCTTTCGAGCTCCGCGAGTTTCCGCCGGTCGGCGAAGACGGCGGCTCCGAGCTTTTTCCGGTCCACCCCGCCCCCGGGCACGACGACTCCGGGGCCGAAACGGGCGGCGATCTCCTCCCGGGCTGTTTCCAGCGCCTCGTGGCCGAGCCGGTCCACGTCGACGATCCGGAAGCCGTTTTCCGCGAAGACCGCCGCGGCTTCGTTCTTGCCGGCGCAGTACTTGCCGCAGAGCCCGATCACCATCAGTGCATGTCCCCCCAGCTTTCGCCGGTTTCCACGCCGACCCGCAGCGGAACGTCCAGCCCGAACGCGGCCTCCATCTCCTCCCGAACCAGGGCGGCCGCGGCGGCGGCGTCCTTCCGGGGGACCTCGAAGATCAGCTCGTCGTGGACCTGCAGGAGGAGACGCGCGGCGGGAAGGTCCCGCCGGAGCCGGGCGTCCACCCGCAGCATCGCGAGCTTGACGATGTCCGCGGCGCTCCCCTGGATCGGCGTGTTGACGGCGATCCTCTCCGCGGCGGTCTTTTCGGTCTTGTTCCTGCTGGTGATGGCCGGGACCGGCCGTTCACGGCCCAGGATCGTCCGGACCCTGCCGGTCTTTTCGGCTTCCGCCACGGTGCGGTCGATGAAATCCCGGATACCGGCGTACCGGGCGAAGTAGGAGGCGATGAACCTGTCCGCGTCGCTCCGGGGAATCGACAGCTCCCGGGCCAGGCGGAAGGCGCTCATGCCGTACATGACGCCGAAATTGATGGTCTTCGCGATCCGGCGCTGCTCGGGGGTCACTTCCGCCTCCGGCACCCCGAAAATGAGGGATCC
>CAZGUL010000487.1:0-2173 GCA_964529055.1 uncultured Spirochaetaceae bacterium | reverse complement strand
GATGTGCCCGCTTCGGGGATGCCGGTTTCCACCACCGACGGGGCGATGCGGTGGAGGCCGGGGAATTTCCGGGCGGCGAACCAGCCCGCGTAAGTCCTGAGGGAAGGAGAGGTGCGGAAACCGTCCCGGATCTTCTCCGGGTACAGCCGGATCATACGGGAGTATTTCTCCGTTTCCAGGGGATGCAGCCTGAGATTTTCGGTTTCCGCATCCCGGTCGAAGGCGTTGGGACGGGCGTGCTCGATGGTATCCTTCACCGCGAAGTCGAGACCCGCGACGAAAACGGGAAAGGCGGATTTTGCACGGGCGATCCCGACGGCGGAACCGGCCACGGTGCCGTTCGCAGGGTGGTAGAAGGTTTCCGGACGGAAACGTTCCAGAAGACATGTTTCGACAGCCGTTCCCTGGTGAAAAATTACCCCTGAGAAAGCGGCTCCGGAAGACGGGACGAAGGCCGTCAGCGGAAACAGGACCGGCGGCCTCTTTCCCGTTTCCCGGTGTCTGCGGCAGGGGGTCCTGAAATGAAGACACGAATGGAAACCCGGGTCGGTGAGGACGATCAGGTCCGGATCGATCCCATGGTGGTCCAGAAAATCCAGGGCCGACGGCAGGGCCCACAGGGACAGCCGGTCGCGGTATCTCCGGATCGTCGGGAGCGCGTCGGACAGACCCGGCCCCGACGCGGCGACGAGGACCGGTCCCCGGCATTCCTCGAGAACCGAGGTGCTCTCCGCGAGGAGAAAATTTCGGATACAGTTTTTTATCCAGCGGCGGCCGAAGAAGCCGGTGGTGATCACGGAACCGGCGGCCTCCCTGCCGAACTGCGCCGCATCGGCGAGAAGACCGCGCATTTCATCGGGATAGGCCACAAACGCGGGTTCCCATTCCACGATCCGGAGCCCGCCGATGTCCGCGTCGCCGATGTTCCTTTCCAGGAAGGCACGGAAGCTTTCGCCGCTCCCGGGGTGCCAGCAGAAGAGGGAATCCTCCGGATGTTGGAAAACTCTGCGGGCATGAAAAAAGGAGGAGCAGAACCCGGATAGGACCATTGCTGACGGATATTTTTCCCGGAATGCACGGGCTACATACCCGAGGGCTTCACCGATGACCAGGATCATCCGGGGGGGGCGTGAAAAAATACGGTTTTCCGCGAATCGGAGCGCTTCCTTTTCCGGATCGTAGGCGGAGTGCAGAAACCGTCCATCTCTCTGGGCCGTCGGGTTTCCGGTTTTGGACGGGGCGATGCGTTCCATGTCTAGTATGGGGAGGAAGAGGAAACGGAGGCCGATCGGGACGATCCTATCGGCCCGGGGCAGGGGAGGCGGATCGTTCCGCCCGGGGCGTCAGGGAAGGACTGTTTTTTTTTTCGCTCCCGTATGATGGGGAGCCGCTGTTTTCAGGTGAGGTCAGGGCTTCGAGCGCTTTCCGCAGAAGCCCGGCGGGTTTCGCCGGGCCTTTTTCGCTTTGGACGCGATCCAGGAGACCCATGCCTACTCCAGACCGAGTTCTTCGAAAAGTTTCCGGTAGACTTCGAAGTGCTCGGAATGGGCGAATTCCTGGATTTTTTCTTCCGGAAGAGCTTCGAGGAGCTGGTCCATGTACTTCAGCACCGACTTGACTTCATCTTTCAGGTTTTCGGGTATGCCGGTCCCGGACGCCGCGGGCGACGGTTCGGATACGGGCGGTTCTTCTTCCATGACCGGAGGAATGGGTGTAACTTCCACCGCCTCTTCGGCGAGATCGAGGTCCGGCACGAGGGTTTCCTCTTCCAGCTCGACCGGGATCTCTTCGATTTCTTCCGATGCAATGTCCTCCATCGCCGGAAGCACTTCCTCGAGTTCCTCTTCGAAAACGGCGATTTCCTCGGGTTCCGCTTCCTCCGCCTCCGGTATTTCCGGCATTTCCAGAAGCTCTTCCGCTTCCGCCGGTATCTCTGCTTCCGGAGCGGTGATCTCTTCAAGGGCCTCCGGCTCGCTGATGGCTTCCAGATCGAATTCCATGCCTTCCTGCCCGGCGGGGACTTCCTCCACCTGGAGTTCCTCCAGAGCGTCGTCGTCGCCGGGAAGTTTGGTGACCGCACCGGTGTCGAGGGCGTCCTCCTCGTCGATGTGAAATTCCTCGGCTCCGAAATTGTCCAGTTCCCTGTTGTATTCCTCGATGATGGCAAGCTCTT
>CAZGUL010000486.1:0-2191 GCA_964529055.1 uncultured Spirochaetaceae bacterium | reverse complement strand
GATCGAGGACTCCGGCGGCGAGGTCGAGGAATTCTTTCGGGCGGGCGCGGACGGACGCGGCGATGTCCGGGGAATGACCCCCGGCGAGACGGAGAAGGTCTTCCCGGGACAGGCGGAAATCCGGGTGGGCCGGGGAGGCTTCCGCCCCGGCGGCTTCCGTCCCGGCCGCCCCCGTTTCCCGGTTCGCCGGGGCGTTCCCGGCGGGCGGGCCGCTTCCGCCGCAGGCGGAGGCCAGAACCGCCGTCCGTAGAATCCCGAGGGTGAAAAGCGGCCGCGGACACGCCGGCCCGGCGGACGGGGTTTTCTTCATATCCACATCGCCGGAATCATAGAGTAAATCCGGAATTTAGGCTACTATAACCGTCATGGATATCAGGTTCGTCCTTGTTTCGCCGGCGGTGGCCGGAAATGTCGGCGCCTCGGCCAGGGCGCTGAAAACCATGGGCTTCGACCGCATGCGCATCGTGGCCTCCGACCTCCACCGGGACGAAAAAGCCATGTGGACCGCCCACGGGTCGCGGGAGGTTCTCGAGAAAGCCGAGATGTTTCCCACCCTCGAAGAGGCGGTCGCCGACAGGGACTTCGTTGTCGCCACCACGGCCCGGCGGAGGGGCCTGCGTCACGAATATTATCCGCCGGAGAGCCTCGTTCCGATGATCCGGAACAAGGGCGCCGCCGCGCTCCGGGTGGCCGTCGTTTTCGGACGGGAGGAAAGCGGGCTTTCCAACGCGGAGCTGGATCTTTGCGACTGCATTTCGTCGATTCCTCTGGCGTCACCGTATCCGTCGCTGAACCTGTCGCAGGCGGTGATGCTGTACGCTTATATGCTGTCGCCGCTGGCGGCCGGCCGTCTCCGCGGCCCGTCGAAGGACCCCTCGGGGACGGAGGAGCCGCCGGCGGAAGCCGGGGAGGGCCGGGAACCGTTCCGCGCCCTGAAAGGAAGGGTCGATGCCCTGCTGCGACGCCTGGACTTTCGCGGGGAAGACCAGATCGGCCGGAGGATCCTGGAACGCATCGCCGCGGCCGGAAGTGACGACATCAAACTGCTGCACTCCCTCTGCGCGCGGCTGGAAAAATATCTTCCCGGCGGGGATTAATAGAATTTCGCCCGCCGCAGGAATATCGTCCCCAGCAGCGAGAGAGTCAGGGAAACCCCCAGGACTCCGAGAAAGGCCTGCGGGGAGGTCTGGAAAGGCAGGGCGACGTTCATGCCGAACACGCTGGAAATAAGCGTCGGCACCATCAGGATCAGGTTGATCACCGTAAGGCGCTTCATGACGACATTCAGGTTGTTCGAAATGACCGACGCGAAGGCGTCCATCATCCCCGTCAGAATGTTGCTGTAGATGTTCGCCATTTCGATGGCCTGTTTGTTTTCCGTCAGGCAGTCCTCCAGAAGGTCGAACTCCTCCTCGTCGAAGGTGAAGAACGCGGGTTTCTGGATCTTTTCCATCAGAAGCTCGTTGGACTTCAGCGATGTGGTGAAGAATACCAGGGATTTCTCCAGCGAGAGCAGCTGGATGAGCTCGTTGTTCTTGACGGAACGCTGCAGGTCCTTCTCGATGCTGGAAGTCGCCCTGTTGATTTCCTTCAGGTAGCGCAGGTAGTACGTCGCCGAGCGCATGAAGAGGTGCAGCAGAAACGAGCTCCGGGTGGTGAGGGAAAAATTCCGCACCCGGTTTTCCGCCAGGTCCCGCAGGATCTCGTTTTCGAAAAGGCTTATCGTTATCACCGTGTCTCCGGCGAAAACGATCCCCAGCGGAGCCGTGCAGTACGGAATTTCCTGGCCCGGCCGGTGCAGCGGCACCCGCATGATGATGAGAAGGTAGTCGTCCTCCCGTTCGATCCGGGCGAGCTCGTCCTGGTCCAGGATGTCGGCGAGGCTTTCGGGATACACGGAATACCGCCGGGAGACCTCCGCGAGTTCCGCCGGGGTCGGCGCGACGAGATTGACCCAGTTCGCGACGGACCGCGAACCGGCCTGATTGAACGGTGTAATGTTTTCTTTTACGATGGTGGTCATGATTTTCTCCTCCGAAACGGCCGAGGGCCGTCGCTCCGGGGGGGCGGAGGAGATCCGGAATCACATTCCGGCGAAATTCATTCGTCCGCTGCCCGCATGGAGGACGGCTTGCGTATACGCGACGAAACATCTACTATTACTGTCGGGGTCCGACATTGCGTTTCCTCC
>CAZGUL010000485.1:0-2194 GCA_964529055.1 uncultured Spirochaetaceae bacterium | reverse complement strand
ATCGGCTGCAGGGCACGACTTCAGCGACGGGGAACGGGTGAGAATTACCGGAGTAGTGGGCATGACGGACCTGAATAACCGGGTCTTCACGGTTTCCGCCGCGGAGGCTTCCGGCTTTTCCCTCATGAACGAATCGGGCACCGTGAATATCGACGGCACTACCTACGACGCGTATGTCTCAGGAGGCCTCGCAGAACGGGTAACGAAAATCGTGACGGGTCTCGGTCATCTCGAAGGGAAATCCGTCGCGATCCAGGCGGGAGGCTCGGCCTATAATCCGAAGACCGTCACCTCGGGCCAGATTGAACTGGAACGGTGGGAGAACACCGTCCATGTCGGGCTTCCCTATACGTCGATCCTGAAGACGATGAGAATGGGCCGCGGGGAAATGAAAAGAATCTCCCGGATTCGGCTTCTATTCCAGAACACCGTCGGATGCAAGATCGGACCGGATGAGTCAACGCTTCACGAGATTTTCTGGAGGGAAATCGGGGAAGACATTTCTGAACCTCCGCAACTCTTTACCGGGTACCGGGAGGAGCTTTTCCCGGGAACCTACGACAAGGACGGATACGTCACGCTGATCCAGGACCTTCCCCTTCCTTTCACGATCCTGTCCATTGCGCCGGAGGCCAAAGGGTATGAGGTCGAATGATGATCGAAATTAAGGAATTCCACCCCCGGGATATCGAAGGGCTCTCCGCCGTCGCACCCGAAATTGCCGGCGGCTCGTTTCTTTGGGAGCCGGGTTACGCGTATACGATTCTCGCGGAAGGACGGCCGATCGCCGCATGCGGAATCAGGACGCTGTGGCAGGGCGTCGGGGAGGCCTGGGCGTTTATCACGAGGACTTTTCGGGGACGGCCTCGGGCCTTCCGCAGAATACAGGACCTTCTGGAGTATGCCGAGGCTCGGGGTTCTTATACGAGGATTCACTGCTTTGTCCCGGAATATTTTCATGAGGGGCGGAGTTTTGTCCGGCACCTGGGATTTACCTGCGAAGCGTTTCTCGCCGGATTCTTCCCCAACGATACGGGGGCGGTCGTGTACGTGAGGAGGGCTCCATGGCAACAGCAGCAGCTGTAATCGGGATTGCGGGCCTTGGTCTCCAGGCCTACGGAATGTATAGCCAGTATCAGGCCGGAAAGGCTGCCGCGCGAGCACAAAAAAAAGCGGCGTATGAAAATGCCGCCCTCCTGGAAGCGAATGCCCGGGCAATCGAGGAACAAACCACGGACGACGCGGGAAGATTTCGCAAGGAAGGAGAGGCTTTTCAGTCCACGCAAAGAGCGGCGATCGGCGCATCGGGCGTTGACCTCGAGGGCTCTCCTCTTCTTGTCATGAAGGAAACCCAGGCGAACCTCTTGAAGGACGAGAAAAGAATTTTCGATACCGGGATGCTCCAGGCGTGGAACGAGCGGGAGAAAGCCCGTATTGCCAGGGAAACCGGACAGCTCTACCAGGACGTCGGCCGGTATCAAGGCTACGCGACACTCTTGACGGGAGGAGGCAACATCGCGACGAGCGCCTACACCATGTGGAACGCGTATGGGAATAAAAAATGAAGATACAATTCTATTCCGATAAAGTACGGCTTCCCGGGCAGGCTCCCGGAGTTTTCCGGCAGGCGGAAACGTCTCCCTTTGAGGCTCTCGCTCAGGCCGGCTCGGCTCTGCAGAGGGTCGGCGGACAATTCACAGGAATCGTCACAGATTACCAGGAGAAGCTCCGCAAGGCGACCTATGAAACGGAAACAGCCCGCGCGAGCGCGAAGTTCGACAGGGACGCCGCGGCGTTTCTCCAGGACCTGACGCAAAACGCGGATGACATCGATCCGGCGACGGGTAAGGCGAATTACTTATCGTTCGCCGATAAGCTGAAGGAATTCGCGGACGGCTGGAGAAAGGAGAACTCCAGCCTCTTCACCTACGGCGAGGCGGAAAGGGTTTTCTTTAATCTGTTCGAGGGCGAGCGATCGATGCTAGAGATGAAGGCCCATGATATCGCCGAATAGACGCATATCATGAGTCTTGTCACCGAGGAAGAACGTCTCATGACGAGCCAGCTCGAGGAAGGGGATTTTTCCGGGGCCCGGGAAACTGTCGACCGCATGACCCGGAACAATCTGAAATACGAAGCCTGGGGAAAGTTGAAAAAGGACGACATCACCCGGGCCGAAGCTCTCCGAAAACTC
>CAZGUL010000484.1:0-2197 GCA_964529055.1 uncultured Spirochaetaceae bacterium | reverse complement strand
CATTAACCGTCACAAGATGAGCTCCCCTTCCCATCAGTGCGTTGAGGTATAGGGGCATCGTCGCCGCCAGGGTCTTCCCCTCGCCCGTTTTCATTTCAGCAATTTTCCCTTCATGAAGCACCAGACCGCCCAGGATCTGCACGTCGTAGAGCCGTTCGCCCAACACCCGGCGCGCCGCCTCACGGGCCAGGGCGAAGGCCTCGGGCAGAAGGTCGTCGAGGGTTTCCCCGGCGGCGAGGCGGCCCCTCAGGGCGGCGGTCTGGACGGGGAAGTCCCCGTCCCGCAGGCCCAGGGCCCACGCTTCCTTTTCGTTCACCCGGTGGAGCAGGGGTAATAATTTTTTCAAGTCCTTCTCGTTTTTCGAGCCGAACAGGATTTCCAGGGTTTTTTGGATCATGCGGAAAATGTACCCCGTATCGAAACCGGGGTCAAGATTGACACATACCGCCGTCGCCGATAGTATGAGCCTGTGAAACGGCACAGAATCGCGTACCGGGCCGCGGCGGCGGCCGTTCTGCTTCTTCTTTTCGCCGGCTGCGCGGAAAAGGGCTTCGAGGCCCTCCCCCGGGAGGAGCTTTTCTCGATCACCCTGGGCAAAATGGAAGACCAGATCGACCTGTTTCTGCTCCCGCAGGTCCCTTTCCGGCACAAGACCTCCCTTTTCATGCGGGACGGCACCTTCTACGTCGCGTCGGGATCCTCCTACAAGGTCATGGAGTTCACCTCCTACGGGGACCTCCTGAGCATGTACTACAACACCGACGAAAACCCGAAACCTGTCATGCTGCAGAACCCGGCGGACGGCGCCGCCGCGAACCGGAGGGCCTATCCCTACGCGTTCCGGCAGGTCGGGGAAATCGCCGTTTCCTCGTCCAAGGTCCTGTACGTGGAGGACCGTCTTCCCGACGAGCGGGCGGTGTACGACGAAAAAATGGGAATCACCCTGAACAAGATCGTCCTGCGGTTCCGAAACGGCGAATATCAGGGGTACCTGGGGCAGGAAGGTCTGGGGGGAACGCCGTTCCCGTTCATCCAGAGCCTGAAGGTCTCGAACCGTGACGAGGTGATCGTGCTGTGCCGCACGATGACGAGCTGGATCGTTTTCTGGTATTCCGGGACCGGCGAACTCGTATCCACGGTCCATATTCCGCTGGACAGGCTTCCCGCGCCCGAGGGGGAGAAGTTTTTCTCCAGCCTGGAAACCATCGTTCCCGACCCTGACGAGCGGGTCCTGTACCTGAAGCTCGATTACTACAGGGAGGGGCTGGACAGCTCCACCGGCATCAAGTACGGCATCGATGAAATCGCCTCCCGGATTTACCGGCTCAACGTCGCCACGTCACAGTACGAGGGTTTCGTCGAGGTCCCCGGGAACGTCCGCAGGGAAAAGGGCGGCGGCTTCTTCGAGACCCGGGAGGTTAACTACCTCTACGAATTCATGGGAGTCGCCTCCGGCGGCAGCCTCTACCTCCGCAGCCGGGAGGAGGGGAACACCCACCAGCTTCTGATCCTGCAGAAGGACGGAAAGGTCCTCCGGAGGAGGTCCATAACCGTGGAGGATTCCCAGCTTCTTTTTTCGGTTTTCCACCTGTCCGCCGACGGCATCCTGTCGGCGTTGCTCGCCTCCGACACGGGCGCGAAGGTCGTCTGGTGGCGCAGCGATAACCTGCTCGGCCTTCGCTAGGAGGTCCCGATGGTGAAAGTGCCGACCTGCGGGGCGATGGCGGCCCTGGACGCGCGGAGCCGGACGGAGTACGGCATTCCCGCCGCGATCCTGATGGAAAACGCCGCGCGTTCCGCCGCCGAATACATCCTCCGGGAGACCCGAAGCGGACGGACCGGGGCGGGGCCGATGGTTTTCGTCGCCGGCAAGGGCAACAACGGAGGGGACGCTCTGGCCGCGGCCCGCCACCTGTGGACCGCGGGCCGGCGGGATGTCCATGTTCTCCTTTTGCAGTCCGGCCTGGGCGAACTGCCGCGGACCCATTTCGAAATCCTCCGGCGACTGGGCGTTCCGTCCGCCGTTTTCGCCGAGGACACCGCCGCCGCGGAAATCCTTTTACGGAACGCGGCCCTCGTGGTCGACGGCCTGTACGGAATCGGCCTGCGGGGAAGGCTGAATGGCGCCCCCGCGGCGCTGGCGGAGCTCATGAACGCCTCGCCCGCGGAAAAAGTCGGCCTGGACGTCCCGTCCGGG
>CAZGUL010000483.1:0-2203 GCA_964529055.1 uncultured Spirochaetaceae bacterium | reverse complement strand
ATTTGTTACGGGTAATTCTGAGAAAGAAGCCCTGTTATCCGATTTAAAAGATAAGCCGCCACTCTATTTATTAAGTCCTCCCGACATGATGCCTGAGCTGGAAAGATTTCTGGTTAATGATTATGTGTTATTATCTTCAAAAACAGGACGTTCTGGATTTAATGTCTTCAGGTTAAAAAATCAACGGTGAGCCAGCCCGCGAAATGCCCATATTTTAAAAGACTTTCTGGACGGCGTTGACGCAGGCACCGCTGCTCTTCCGTCGCAACGGGGTCATAAACTGCCGGGAGGTCGTCCCGGTGTTCTTTTTTCGTCTTGATTGCTTCGAAGACATTTGCGGTGCCCGCCGACTGCTTGTGCCGTTCACTTCTCCGACAGCTCGACATCCCAGCCGCCGCCCATGGATTTATAGAGGTTGACCATTGCGCGGAACACGGCTCCCTTGGTCTGGATGTAAGTGAGTTCCATGTTGAAGAGGTTTCTTTCCGCGTCCAGCACCTCCAGGTAGCTGCTGTAGCCGTTTTCGTACCGGAGCAGGGCCAGGTCCCTGTAGGTCCTGAGGGAGTCCACCTGCGCCGCCTGGGCCTCCATCTTCTCCATGGTCTTGCTCCGATCGACCAGGTTGTCCTCGATTTCCCGGAAGGCTCCCTGGACGGTCTGCCGGTATCGGATCAGGGCCTGTTTCTGCTGGGCCTCCGTGGCCTTCTCCTGTCCGTAGAGGCGGCCGGCCATGAAGACCGGCAGCACGACCGATCCTCCGAAATTCCATGTCTGGGCCGGTCCCGTGAAGAGATTGTCCAGCTCCACGCTCAAGGAGCCGAACAGGCCGGTCAGGGAGATGGAGGGAAAGTAGGCGGCCCTCGCAACGCCGATGCGGGCATTGGCGCCGATCAGATCCTGTTCGGCCTGCCGGATGTCGGGCCGGCGCTCCAGGATGTCCGAGGGCAGCCCGGCCGGGATTTCCGGCATGGAAAACTCGTCGATGGATTTCCCCCTGTTCACCGGGCCCGGGTTGCGGCCCAGAAGAACGTTCAGGGCGTTTTCCCCCTGGAAAATGCTTTTTTCGATCTGTGGTATGGCCGCCCGTGCACTCTCATATTCCGATTTCACCTGGCTCAGCTCAAGTTCCGAAACCACGCCGCCGGAAAAACGAAGATTGAAAAGATCCAGCGACGCCCGCCGGGTCTCCAGGGTCTGCCGGGCGATTTCAAGCTGCCGGTCCAGGTTGCGCAGATCGATATAGGAGCCGGCCACTGTGGCGGCCAATGTGAGCAGAACGGCACGGCGGGACTCTTCTTTGCTGAGCAGGTCTGCCCGGGCCGCTTCCGTGGCGCGTCTCAGTTTTCCCCAGAGGTCGATTTCCCATCCGGCGTTCAGGGTGACCTGGTAGGTGCTGTACTCCGGCGAAAGCCCCTTCTGCCAACCCGTAATGTTTTCCTGCGTGGCGCGCTGCCTCGCCGCTGCGCCTCCCGCACTGGCCTGCGGAAACATCTCCCCGCGGACGGCAACGTACCTGCCCATGTATTCTTCGATGCGCGCCGCGGCGATGAGCACGTCCTTGTTGTCCTTCACGGCGGTTTCGATCATTTCCTCGAGTACCGGGTCTCCGAACTGCTTCCACCACCGGGTGTCGACGGACGCCCTCGCTTCCTTTCCCTCTTCGCCGAACCGCCAGGATCCGGGCATGTCAACATCCGGTTTTCTGTAGTCGGGACCGAGCGTACAGGCGGAAAGGACGAGGGCGACCATCGCGGCGATCAACCGTGTTTTCATATCAGGCCCCCTTTCTCACCGTCGGCTGTCCGGCATCGCCCTTGGGAACATCCGGCGCCGGGGAGGCTTCCCGTCCCTTCGATCCCGGTTCCCGGCTCCTCATGCTTTCCAGGAGATAGAAGAAGAGGGGGATGAAGAATATGGCGATCAGGGTCGCGCCGAGCATGCCCCCGATGACTCCCGTGCCTATGGAATGGCGGCTGTTGGCCGAGGCCCCCGTCGCGACGGCGAGAGGGACACAGCCGAGGATGAAGGCAAGCGACGTCATCACGATCGGACGCAGCCTCATGCGTGCTGCTGTCACGGCGGCATCGAATACGGACGCCCCCTCCCTGAGCCTGAGGACGGCGAACTCGAAGATGAGGATGGCATTTTTCTCCGCCAGGGCGATGAGCGTGATCAGCCCGATCTGGAAATACACGTCGTTTTC
>CAZGUL010000482.1:0-2212 GCA_964529055.1 uncultured Spirochaetaceae bacterium | reverse complement strand
GAAGTTGTTCTCCGCCATGGGGCCGAGGATGATCGCCAGGACTATCGGCGACGCGATGACGCCCACCTTCAGCATCAGGTACCCGATGACGCCGAACACCACGGTCACGAACACGTCGAAGACGCTGTTGTTCATCGAGTATGAGCCCACCACCGAGAGGGTAAGCACGACCGGGACGATGATCTGCTTGGGAATGTTCAGGGCCTTGACGAAGAACCTGATGCCCAGGAGCCCGATGATGCCCATGAAGACGTTCGCCAGGAACATGATCGCGAAGATGGTGTTCACCAGCTCCGCCTGTTTCGAGAAAAGGAGCGGGCCGGGCTGAAGTCCCATGATGATCAGGCCCCCCAAAAGGACGGCGGTATTCGAGTCGCCCGGGACCGCCAGCGACAGGAGAGGGATCATGGCCCCGCCGGTGGTTGCGTTGTTGGCCGCCTCGGGGGCGGCGATTCCCTTGAGTTCCCCGGCCCCGAACTGCTCGTCTTTTTTCGCGAAGCGCTTCGCCTCGTTGTACGCGGTGAAGGCCGCGATGTCGCCGCCGGCGCCGGGGACGGAGCCGATGAAGGCGCCCAGCAGGGACGATTTGAGGATCGTCGGCGCGATGTGGCGGATTTCCTTCCAGGTCAGCAGTTCGCTTTTTACGTCCTTCAGTTTCTCTTCACGCCTGAAAATCGATTCCATCTCCATCAGGCACTGGGGAATGGCGAAAAGCCCGACCATAAGCGGAATGAACGCGACCCCGCCGAGAAGCTCCGTGCGCCCGAAGGTGAACCGGGGCAGGGCGGAGATCGGGTCGAGTCCGACGGTGGCGATGATCAGCCCGAAAAATCCCGCCAGGAGCCCTTTCACCAGGTTTTTGGTCGATATGCTGGCGATGATCGAAAGCCCGAACACGGCGAGGGCGAAGTACTCGGGCGCGGCGAACCGCAGGGCGAATTTGGCGAGAATCGGGGAAATCGTGCTGAGCAGGAGTACGCTGATGAGCCCGCCCACGGACGACGAAATCGTCGCGGTGGCAAGGGCCTTGCCGGCATGGCCCTTCATCGCCAGGGGGTAGCCGTCGAAGGTGGTGGCCGCCGCGGAGGGTGTCCCCGGCGTGTTTATCAGGATGGCGGTGATCGATCCGCCGTAGATCGCGCCGCAGAACACGCTCAAGAGCAGGGCGAAGCTCATGTCCGGCGGCATGCCGAAGGTCACCGGCAGCAGAACCGCCATGGCCATGGTGGAGGTCAGGCCGGGAAGGGCGCCGATGGTGATTCCCGCCACCACGCCGAACAGCATGAAGAGAAAAACGGCGGGGTCGCCGAAAACCGAAACGAATCCCTGGAGAAGGTTTGTGAACATGGGTCACCTCAATAAAACAGGATTCCCGTCGGAAGCGGAACGGTTAAAAGATGCTTGAAGACGACATAGATGATCAGGGTGGTCAGCACGGGTTCCGCTATCAGAACCATCCGGCTCTTTACCTTGAAGAACAGCAGGTACGCGACATTCATCAGGATCATGGCCGGGATGAACCCGAAGAAAATCATGACCGCGGCGCCGGCGATCATGATGCCGAGCCCTGATCCGACGATCTTCAATTGTCCGGGTTCGAACAGCCGTGTCCTGTCCTCCTTTTTTTCCGTCCGCGCTTCGTGCCAGTTGGTCAGGAAAAGGACGGCGCTGAGGATCAGGATGCCGTAGCTCAGCATCCGGGGAAAAAGAGGCGTGCCCAGCGTCAACGGGGCCGCTTCCGACACGGGAAGACCCGCCGCGAGGACAAGGACCAGGACCGCGAACAGGGCGAACACGATCGCGACGATGATATTGATTCTACCCATTCGAAACACCTCGATCGAAAAGACCGGCATCCCGCCCGGGGGCGGAACGCCGGCCGGAAAAATCGCTTTACTTGCCCAGCATCTTCTTCGTCGTGACGTCCTGGTCCTGCATGAACTTCAGGAAATCGCCGCTCGACTTGAAGTCGATGGTGAAGGCGGCCTTGTCCATGGCGGCCTTGAAGCCGGACTCGTTCATTGCCTTGGTGAAGGCCTTTTCGAGGACGGCGACGATGTCCTTCGGGGTTCCCTTGGGAACGGCGAGACCTCTCCAGGAACCCATCTGGGCGTCGATGCCGAGCTCCTTCAGGGTGGGGGTGTCGGGGAGGGTGGGGATGCGCTTCTCGGCCATGACGGCCTTGGGAACGAGTTCACCCGCGTCGACCTGG
>CAZGUL010000481.1:0-2220 GCA_964529055.1 uncultured Spirochaetaceae bacterium | reverse complement strand
TACCTGAAAACCCTGAAGGACATCCTGGACGCGGGGATACCCTTCGATTCCGTCTGTTTCAAGGACGCTTCCGGCACATCCGTCCCCACGAAGGTCTTCGAAACCATCAAGGGCGCCCGGAAAATGCTGGGCGACAAGGTGCACCTCGTTTTCCACTCCCACGAAACCGCCGACGTCTGCATCAGCCAGTACATGCTGGCCCTTCAGGCCGGCGCCGACCAGGTGGACCTGTCCCTGAACCCGGTGTCCGGCGGCACCTGCCAGCCCGACGTTCTTTCCATGTGGCACGCCCTGCGGGGCACCGAATTCGACCTGGACATCAAGGTCGAGAAAATCATGGAGCTGGAACAGTATTTCCGTGAATGCATGGAAGAGTACTTCCTGCCGCCGGAAGCGACCATGGTGGAACCCCTCATCCCGATGTTCCCGATGCCAGGCGGCGCCCTGACGACGAACACCCAGATGATGCGGGACAACGGTCTCATGCACCGGTATCCGGAAGTCGTCGCGGCGATGGGAGAAGCGGTCCAGAAAGGCGGATTCGGAACCTCCGTGACGCCGGTTTCCCAGTTCTACTTCCAGCAGGCCTTCAACAACGTCATGTTCGGCAAATGGAAGAAGATCGCCGACGGCTACGGCAAGATGGTCCTCGGCTATTTCGGCAAAACCCCGACGGAACCGGACCCGGAGGTCGTGCGCATTTCCCAGGAGCAGCTCAAGATGGAGCCCACGAAGGAAATCGCCGTGGACATCAACGACCGTAACCCGAAAAAAGGCGTCAAAGCCGCGAAGGACATGCTGGAAAAGAACGGTCTGCCCGTCACAGACGAAAACATTTTCATAGCTGCCACCTGCCAGGACAAGGGAATCCAGTTCCTGCAGGGCAAGGCGACCATCGGCGTCCGCAAGGAAGCCAAAAAGAAGGAAGGCGAACACGAGGCCCCGAAGGCGGCTTCCGGCGTCTACACCGTCACCCTGAACGGCAAGCCGCACACCGTCTCGATCCAGGGCGCGACCGCAGTGGTCGACGGTGTCAGCTACGCCGTTGACGTCAAGGAAGGCGCCGCAGCCCAGGCCGCGTCCGCGGCTCCGGCCGCTCCGGCGGCGGGAGGCTCCCCCGTCAACGTGGAAGCGCCCCTCCCCGGTCTCGTTCTGAGAATTACGACGAAGGTCGGAGATACGGTCAAGGTGGGTGACACGATCATGGTCCTGGAATCCATGAAGATGGAAGCCCCCCTCAAATCCCCGGTGGCCGGCGTCATCACCGCCATCAACGCGACCCAGGGCGCCCAGGTCAAAACCGGCCAGGCCCTCGCGGTGGTGACCCCCGCGGGCGGCGCAGCGCAGCCGGCTCCGGCGGCCCCGACCCCGGCACCCCAGGCGGCGCCCGCTCCCGCGGCTGCACCCGCGGCCCACGCCGCCGGCTCGGTGAACGTCGAGGCCCCGCTGCCCGGCATCATCCTGCGGCTGACCACCAAGGCCGGTGACGTCGTCAAAGCCGGCGACACGATCCTCGTGCTGGAGTCCATGAAAATGGAAACCCCGATAAAGGCGCCCCAGGCGGGCACCATCACCGAAATCAAGGTGGTTCAGGGCGCCCAGGTCAAGACCGGCCAGGTCCTCGCGGTCCTGGCGTAAGGGGAGGGAAAGCAGTTATGTCCTTCTATGATGTAATCCATGAAATATGGCTTTCCACGGGAATCGTCAGCTTCACCCCGGGACAGGGGATCATGATATTCGTTTCCCTGGCGCTGATTTACCTGGCGATTAAAAAGGAGTTCGAGCCGCTGCTCCTCCTTCCCATCGGTTTCGGAGGCATCCTGGCGAACATCCCGCTTGCGGGAATCGCCGATCTGTCCAGGACGGTCCTCGATCCCGCGACCCGGGAGGTCGTCACCCAGATCGGGGGCTTCATCGGCCAGATTTACGGCTTCGGCATCGAAACGGGTCTGTTCCCGCTGTTCATCTTCATCGGCGTCGGGGCTCTCACCGACTTCGGCCCCCTCATCGCGAACCCGAAAACCGCCCTGCTCGGCGCCGCCGCCCAGCTCGGCATCTTCGGAGCACTCATCGGCGCCCTTCTGCTGACGAAATACTTCGGCTTCGATTTCAATCTGGCCGACGCGGCGTCAATCGGCATCATCGGCGGGGCGGACGGTCCCACGGCGATCTTCCTGGCGTCGAAACTCTCGCCCCGTCTGCTCGGCGCCATCGCGGTCT
>CAZGUL010000480.1:0-2240 GCA_964529055.1 uncultured Spirochaetaceae bacterium | reverse complement strand
CGACGTGGAGGAGGAATTTTTCCCACTGCACCTTGAACGCGTTGTCGTACGGGTCCCGGCTCGGGACCCGGGCCCAGTTCTCGTAGTAGTCGATGGGGCTGTCGATGTCCGGGTTCCAGACCGGTTTCGGGGTCATCGGCTCGTCCTGGATACAGCAGTTCCGCAGGCCCGCCACGGCGGTCCCCTTCATGCCGTCAACCTGGATCGTCAGGAGGTCGTCCCGCCGGACACGGACGTCCCAGGAGCTGTTGAACTGGCAGATGACACCGTTTTCCAGCTCGAAGGTGCCGTAGGCCGCGTCTTCGGCGGTGCAGCGGAACTCCCGGCCGTTTTCGTCCCGCCGCCGGTCGATGTGGGTCGCGCCCAGGGCCGACAGGGCCCTGATCGGGCCGAACAGGTTCTCGATGACGTAGCGCCAGTGGCAGAACATGTCGATCATGATGCCGCCGCCGTCCTCCTTCCGGTAGTTCCACGACGGGCGCTGGGCGGGCTGGCTGAAACCGTCGAAGACCCAGTAGCCGAACTCGCCCCGGACCGACAGGATCCGGCCGAAGAACCCCGTGTCCACGAGGTACTTCAGCTTCAGGAGGCCCGGCAGCCACAGCTTGTCCTGGACGACGCCGTTTTTGACCCCTGCCTTCTTCGCCGCCGCGTACAGCTCCAGCGCGGCGTCGGCGGTGGTGGCCGTGGGTTTTTCGCAGTACACCGCCTTTCCCGCAGCGATGGCCCTAAGCACCGCGGCGGGGCGCAGGTCGGTGACCTGGGAGTCGAAGTAGATCCGGTTGGCCGGGTCCGCGAGGGCCGCGTCCAGGTCGGTGGTGTACTTCTCCACCCCGTGGCTTTCCGCGAGGCGGCGCAGCTTCCCTTCGTTCCTGCCGACAAGGACCGGCTCGGGAACGAGGACCCCGCCGTCCTTCAGCGGAAGCCCGCCCTGTTTCCGTATCGCCAGGATGGACCGCACCAGGTGCTGGTTGGTCCCCATCCTGCCGGTGACGCCGTTCATCACGACGCCGATTTTCGTTTCCGTCATACGTGCTCCCGGAAAGCCTTCACCACCATGCCGAGAAAATCGTCCTGGTCCATGGCCCAGTACCGGTCGGAGAAGATTTCCACCTCCACGAGGCCGTCGAAACCCGCCGCCTCAACCCAGCGGCGGATCTTCGGGATGGCGATGCAGCCCTCCCCCATGAGCCCCCGGTCGTTCAGGAAGTCCGTTGTCGGGGTCTTCCAGTCGCAGACGTGGAACGCGAAGATTCTGCCCATGGCGCCGCAGCGGGCGATTTCCCGTTCCAGATCCGGGTCCCAGAAGAGGTGGTAGACGTCGATCGCGACCCCCAGGCCGGGGTGGTCCAGCTCGACGCAGAGGTCGTTGGCCTGCTTCAGGGTGTTGACCGCCGAACGGGCGTCGGCGTACATCGGGTGCAGGGGCTCGATGGCCAGGCGGACCCCAGCCTTTTCCGCGTAGGGCAGGATTTCCGCGATGCCGTCCCGGATCTGCCTCCGGGATTCCTCCAGTTCCTGGCCGGGATGGGCCCCGGGGACGAGGACGATCATCGGCGAGCCGAGCTCGGCGGACAGGTCGACCAGGGCCCTGTTGTCGTCGATCCGCTTTTTCCTCTCCTCCGGGGACAGGGCCGCGAAAAAACCGCCCCTCACCGTCGCTACGGTCCGGAGGCCGGCCTTCCGTATCCTCTCGCCCACCGCGGCGGCCTTCCGCCCCTCCAGGGCCTCCTTCCAGACCGAAATGCCCCGGGCGCCGGCCTCCGCGAATTTGTCGATGGCCTTCTCGACCGGCCAGGGCTTGGTCGTTATCGTGTGGATCGCCAGGCGCGACGTGTCGTGCATCATGCGGACCTCCGTTTACATCGTATAAAAATGGAAGGGCGCCCCCCCGCCGGCCGCGCGTTTCAGGTACGCCGCCAGCTCGAGGAGGTGGTAATCACCCCACATGCAGGCCTCGCCGGACGGGATATTCCGCCCCGGCGGAATGTAATCCCAGCCGTTGGGCCGGTGGTACACCGAATGCAGGAGGAGCCCCTCGTGGCGCGGGTCGGCGGACAGGTAGGGCTCCCGCATGACTGCCGCCGAGGCGGTGAGCCCCGCCTCGGTGTAGCGGGCGCCCTTTTCCCCCAGGTACGCGCCCAGCCGCAGGAGCCCCTGGGCCGAAATCGCCGCGGAGCTCGAATCCACCGGCTCGTGGTCGTTGAAGGGGTCCGCGGGGCGGGAAAGGTAATCGCCCA
>CAZGUL010000479.1:0-2241 GCA_964529055.1 uncultured Spirochaetaceae bacterium | reverse complement strand
CCTCGCTGTTCGGGTCGCGGCCCAACTCCTGGGTGAGGTGCTTCGCGACGAAGTAACACTTTTTTATCGTGTTCAGCATGTGGATGGGGATGCGGATGACCCGCCCCTTGTCCGCCAGGCTCTTGATGATGGCCTGCCGGATCCACCAGGTGCCGTAGGTCGAAAAGCGGCAGCCCTTTGTGTAATCGAAGCGTTCCACCGCCTCGATGAGCCCGATGTTGCCTTCGTCGATCAGGTCAAGCAGGGAAAGTCCCCGGTGCTGGTACTTCTTCGCGATGGAGACCACGAGCCGGAGGTTGGAATTGATCATCCGGTTTTTTTGCCGCCGCAGATCGTCTTCGAGGCGTTTTTCCTCCTGCCGGCAGCGGCCTGTGGACGCGCCGGCAAGGGATTCCCGCAGATTCTTGATGATTTCTCCGATTTTCTGCTCGTCTTCGACTGTCAGGAGGGGATACTTGGAAATCTGCTTCAGATACAACGCAAGCGGATCGGTGTCACCCGTCTTGAGGGACTTTTTCACTGTTTCCCGGGGAGCTGTTTTCTTTCTCTGCATTCAAGCGTCTTTTTTTTGTAAAGAAATGACTTGAATCACCACCATTATAAACCTACCACGAGATTTCAATTCAGTCAACGAAGCCATTAATAATTAAAACCCCTCCGGGACTCATATCCGCGGGGCCTCCTCGGGACGGACGGGCTTTCCGTCCTTGTAGACGATGAAATACAGATTCGGCTTCTGTTCGTAGGGATGGAGACCCAGCTCGCCGAGTTTCTGGCCCCTTCTGACGAAATCCCCCGGGGCGACGAGAATTTCGTCGTTTCCCGCGTAAACGTAAATGTACCCCTGGTCCGACTGAATGAACACGACCTTTCCGAAACCCCGGTACGGCCCGACCCACACCACTTTTCCGGAAGCGACGGAAACGACCGGGTCTCCCTTTTTGCCCTCGAAGGAAATCCCCTCGAGCTTGCCGTCCAGACTTTTCTGGGAGCCCGGATGGGGCCAGAAAAATTCCTTCCCCGGTGCGGGAAGGTGAGGGTTTGCCCTCCTTCGCCGCGGCAGGAGCGGATGGGACGGCGGCGGGAATGCTTCCGCGGGGAATGAAAAGAATGTCCCCGGGTTTCAGCAGGGAATCCTCCCGCAGCCCGTTCATCGCGAGGAGGTCCTTCACGGAGACGGAATTCTTCCGCGCGATGCCGTACAGGGTGTCGCCCTTCCGGACTTCATACACATCCGGTATCACGAGACGGGTACCCGTTCTGACCTTGGCGGCGTCCCTGATACCGTTGACCCGCACCAGGGACTCCAGGGGAATCTTGTATTTCCGGGAAATCGAGTACAGGGTTTCCCCATCCTTCAGGACGTGGACAAGTTCGTCGGCCCCCCCGTAGAGAGGGAAGAAAGAGAAAAATATCCCGGACAGGAGAAAAATCGTCGTGCAGTGTTTCGCAAGTATACGAGGCATCGTAGTTATAGCATCGGCGCGGAGCCGCTTGTTTTTAAGCTGTTTACGCTTGCGGCGCGCTTCCTGCGCGCCTTCCCTCGCTTCCGCTCGGCGCTCCCTCGGTTCACGTCCCGCACCGTTTTACCAGCGTGAGACATGAAATAAATTTTGTGGAATTAGTCGGGCTGGCGGGACGTCGGGAACCGACGCCCCGTTTACAGATAAGGAAAGTATCTAAAAAATATCGACGAGAAATAAAAAAGCCGCCTTTCATCGGCGGCTTTATCATAAATCGTTGTATTAAAACGACTTGTTGTCGGGCTGGCGGGACTTGAACCCGCGGCCTCTTGGTCCCGAACGAGACGCATTATCCGATTTCATACCATACCGCCTTGTACTAAAAGATATATATATCTATAATATTAAAAGAAATAAAACATTTCAAGTGGTATGGAGTCATTCCGGTGAATATTGAGAAATATGTCTTAAAAGGTGCTCCAAAGGGTGAGCCGTAAAGGCCTCTTGGTTCGTAGAGTTGCTTTTTTTTATTAAAAGGTGCTTTAAATGGTGAACCAAAACCTCTTGGTCCGAGCCAAGTGAACGCTTAAATTCGGTTGAAACGGCCTCTTGGTCCCTGAAAAACTAATCAATTTATTCGATTTTTGGCCTCTTGGTCACTGTTAAAGCGGCTGATCAAAACAGGTGAAGGCCTCTTGAGCAAAAACTAAGTGAACGGTTCACCTCGTTTTCGCAAAGTTTCCCCGCAGTCTTCCCCGGGGACTCGCGCCTCTCCGGT
>CAZGUL010000478.1:0-2243 GCA_964529055.1 uncultured Spirochaetaceae bacterium | reverse complement strand
CTCGCCGCGGCCGGCGCGGCCGATTCCCTGGGGGGCGGGAAGAACCGGGCGGAACAGCTGTGGACCCTGCTGGGGGGGGGGCGGGGGGCCGGCGGCGGGCGGCAGGCCGAGCTTTTTTCCGCGCCGCGCCGGGAACGAAGGTTCCCGGACCCGGGCGAGCGGGTCCGCCTGAAAAACGAATACGCCCGCCTCGGCTTCCTGACCGACCGCTCACCGCTCTGGTTCTGGAGCGGGACCCTGTCGGGGATCGCCCGGATCCGGGGCCGGGACATGGCCTCCCGTGTCGGCGAGGACGCGACGCTGGCCGGCATGCTCGTCACGGTGAAGGAAATCCTCACCATCGACGGAAAACCCATGGAATTCGTCAGTTTCGAGGACGAGGAAGCGATCTTCGAGACCGTGTTCTTTCCGGAGGCGTTCAGAAAATACGGCGCCGTTCTGGACAACGAGGCGCCTTTCGTTCTGCGGGGAAGAATCGAGGACGATCTGGGAGCGGTCAGCCTGCGGGTCGACCGCGTAGAGAAGCTGTAAGCCATCTGTCGGATTCGAACCGACGACCCCGAGATTACAAGTCACGTGCTCTGGCCAGCTGAGCTAAGATGGCGTTCCGGACCGATACTATTAGAAAAAGGGTGGAGCGTCAATATTCGCCCGCAGATCGGGAGACGTGAAAGTGAGGATTTCAGTGCGGTCCCGGAACACGGCAAGAGTGTGCTCGAACTGGGCCGTCGGGCTTCCGTCTTTCGTCACCACGGTCCAGCCGTCCTCCAGAACGCCTGTCTCCGGTTTTCCGATGCAGAGGATGGGCTCCACGGTGAAAACCATTCCCGGCACGATCGGCTGTCCCGTGCCCCTGGTGCCGGTGTTCGCGACAATGGGGTCCTCGTGCAGGGAGGTGCCGATGCCGTGCCCCGCGAAGTCCTCCAGGACGGTGCAGCCCTGTCTCTTTGCGGCTCTTTCGATGGCCGCGCCCACGTCTCCCAGGCGTCCGCCGGCCTTCGCCGCAAGAATTCCCGCCAGGGTGCTTTTCCACGCGGCCTTCAGCAGGTGCAGTTTTTCCGGGGACGCTTTTCCGACGATGTAGGTCCACGCGCCGTCGCCGTGCCATCCATCCACGTTCAGAGTTACATCGATCGTGACGATGTCGCCGTCCCGGAGGGGATTGTCGTCAGGGATTCCGTGAACGGCCACGCCGTTCGGCGACGCGCAGATCGACGCCGGAAACCCCCTGTACCCCTTCAGCGAAGACTCCGCTTTCCTGCCGGCGATGAAATCTTCGCAGTGCGCATTTATCTGCCGGGTGGTGACGCCGGGCGTCATCAGCGGCGAGACACTGCGCAGGAGTTCCTCGACGATCCGGGAAGGCCTGCGCATCCTGTGCACTTCGATCCCGGTCTTCAGCGTTATGTTGTGTACCAGATTGCTCATAAACCGTACTTAGTTTCTCGGCAGGAGAAGCCGGAGAGTGAACTTTTATCGCACCCCCATGGTTACCGTGTTGATGAAATGAGCGGCAGCCAGGGCGCCGCCGCCGGCTGCGAAGGAGAATGCGGCGAGAAAAAAGCCGGGTGACTTTTTTTCCTTTTTCGCCAGGACCGACGCGGCAAGGTAGACTGCGTAGTACGCTCCCGACATCATGCTGAAAAAACCGGTCGCCTTGACAATTCCAAGCAGGAAAAACTGCGACCGGGACATGAAGGACTGGTAATTTCCGAGGAGATAGAACCCGAAACTCAATCCGGACATGATCAGAAAGAAGACGCATGAGCCCGCGAGCAGGATGTGGAGGAAGGATGCGCCGATTTTCTTTTCCCCGTGCATGCTCCGTCGAATGTATCACAATCCCATCTTGCAATAAATACCGTTTTTACCTAGTATTGACGGGTAGACATGAAAAAGATCATCGTAATCATGGTCCTGCTTCTCGCGGCGGGAGGAGCGGTTTTCCACCTGGGCTGGGTCCAGATGAAGCTTCCGGCGAACTCCGTCGGTGTGGCCTTCACGAAAACCCGCGGATGGGACGCCGAGCCGCTCCCGCCGGGCAGGTTCGTCTGGCGCTGGGAACGGCTCCTGCCCGGAAACATGGCCCTGCACGTTTATCCGATCGAAACGTATTCGGCCGATATTTCCCTTTCCGGCGGTCTTCCCTCCGGCGAGGTTTACGCCCTTTTCATGGAAGGCCGGCCCTCCTTCCGTTATTCCATCAGATTCGTCGTCACCTACCGGCTCAAACCGGAACACTT
>CAZGUL010000477.1:0-2253 GCA_964529055.1 uncultured Spirochaetaceae bacterium | reverse complement strand
AATCATCGGCATCCCCGTTCCCGAGGTGGACGAGGCCCTGTGCGACGGCTGCGGCGAATGCGGCAGGTTCTGCGAGTACCACGCCATCGTTTCCTTCGGGACCACGCCCCTCGTCTTTCCGGAAATGTGCCACGGATGCGGCGGATGCACGATGGTGTGCCCCGTCAAAGCCATTCGCGAGACGGCGAAGCCCATCGGCGCCGTCGAGACGCGGCGGGTGGGAAACGTCACGCTCGTCCAGGGACGGCTCGACATCGGCGCGGCCATGGCGCCGCCCCTCATCCACGCGGTCAAGGCGCGCCTGCGGAGAGACCTCCCCGCGATTCTGGACGCGCCTCCCGGATCCTCGTGTCCCGTCATCGCCACCCTCCGGGGCGCGGATTTCGTTCTGCTCGTCACGGAGCCGACGCCCTTCGGCCTTCACGACCTCACGCTCGCGGTGGAGATGGTGCGGGAACTGGGCATCCCCTTCGGGGTCGTGGTCAACCGGGTCGGGATCGGTGATGACCGGGTACACCGGTACTGCGGGCAGCGGCACATTCCGATTCTTCTGGAGATCCCCGACGACCGGCGGATCGCGGAAGCCTGTTCCAGGGGGGGCCTGATCGTGGAGGCGCTTCCGGAATACCGGGGGCTTTTCCGGAGCCTCGTCGAGAAGACGATGTTCCGGACGAATCCAAAGGAGGCATGAGCGATGCCGGCTTACGAATACGCGTGCCAATCCTGCGGCCTGAATTTCGAACGAAGGCAGGCCATCACCGATCCGCCCCTCGCGGAATGCCCCGGGTGCGGCGGCGAGGTCCGGCGGCTGATCAGCGGAGGCGCCGGTTTTGTCCTCAAAGGCTCGGGCCGCGGCCAAAGGGGACGTGCGGGACAGGGGTGCTCCCTGGAGCGGGAAGGCCGGACCTGCTGCGGCCGCGAGGAGCGCTGCGGAAAATCGCCTTGCTGAGGCGGATCGTGACGGAAAACGGCAGTCGATACTCCTACGGCCCCGTTCCGTCGAGGCGTCTCGGACGGAGCCTGGGCATCAACAACATCCGGGCCAAGGTCTGCACCTATTCCTGCGTCTACTGCCAGGCGGGACGAACCGCGAAGATGCGGCGGGACCGCCGCTTTTTCTTTGCACCCCGGGACATCCTCCGGGATGTGCGGGAGCGGCTCGCCAGGGCGGAAGAAGCATCCGGGCGGTGCGACTTCCTGACCTTCGTGCCCGACGGGGAGCCCACCCTGGATGTGAACCTGGGCAGGGAAATCGCGATGCTGAAGACGCTCGGGGTGCCCGTCGGCGTGATCACGAATGGATCCCTCCTGTGGCGCGAGGACGTGCGGGAGGAACTCGGCGGCGCCGACTGGGTTTCCGTGAAGGTCGATTCCGTCCGGGAGGAAATCTGGAGGCGGATCGACCGGCCCCACGGCGCCCTGCGGCTGTCCCGGATCCTGGACGGGCTTTGCGCGTTCGCCGCCGCGTTCGGCGGCCGGCTGGTGACGGAAACGATGCTTGTGGGGGGGCTCAACGACGGCAGGGAATGCGTGGAGGAGCTTGTCCGTTTTCTGTCCGGACTGCGGTTGCACAGGGCGTACCTCGGCATTCCGACCCGCCCGCCCGCGGAGGCGTGGGTGCGGGGCCCCGACGGGGAAACCCTCGAACGGACGCGCAGGATTTTCGAGAACGGTGCGGTACCCGTGGAATGCCTGACCGGCTACGAGGGGGATGAGTTCGCCGTCACCGGCGACGTCGAACGGGACCTCGCGGGCATCGTCGCCGTCCACCCCATGCGGGAGGAGGCCGTGGCCGTCTTTCTGTCCCGGGCCGGGGCCTCCTGGGAAGTCGTGGACCGGCTCCTGGCGCGGGGGGATCTCGTGAAAACGAAGTACGAAGGACATGTCTTTTACGGAAGCAGCGTCCCGCGGCGGCCCGCCGGGACGGACAAGGACAGGAACCCATGAAGGAAATCGTGATCATCAGCGGAAAAGGCGGCACCGGGAAGACCAGCGTGGCGGCGTCCTTCGCCGTTCTTGCGGACCGGCCGGTCATCGCCGACTGCGACGTGGACGCGGCGGACCTGCATCTGGTCCTTGCGCCCCGGGTCTTGGAACGCCATGAATTCCGGAGCGGCCACGAGGCCGTGATACGCCCGGAGGATTGCATCGGATGCGGAAACTGTGTTGATTATTGCCGGTTCGATGCGGTAAGAATGAACGGCACGGACGGCGGGGATGCCGGATTCTCCGTCGACCCCGCCGCCTGCGAGG
>CAZGUL010000476.1:0-2256 GCA_964529055.1 uncultured Spirochaetaceae bacterium | reverse complement strand
GGGCTTTCCAGTACGACCTCACCGAGGGCTTTATTCCCCTCCGCGAGGCCCTGGTGGGTTTTCTCGCCGGAAACGGAGTGACGGCCGCGGCGAAAGATATTTATGTCACCAGCGGTTCCCAGGGGGTCCTGGACGGGATCGCGAAGATCCTGGTGTCCCCGGGGGACAAGATCGCCGTGGAGGCTCCCACCTATCTCGGCGCCCTGCAGGCGTTCAATCCGTACGAACCGGATTATCTGAGGATGGACACCGACGACGACGGCCTGGTCCCGGAGTCGCTCGAGGAGACGCTGGACCGGAACAAGGTCAAATTCATCTATCTCGTACCGACTTTCCAGAACCCGACGGGCCGCACGATTCCCCTGGAAAGAAGACGGAAGATCGCGGAAATCATCAAGGCCCACGACGCCCTGCTCGTCGAGGACGATCCCTACGGCATGCTCCGGTACCGCGGAGAGGCTCTTCCGCCGATCCGCACGATGGCTCCGGAGAACACCGTCTATATTTCGACCTTGTCGAAGGTTTTCGCGCCGGGTCTCCGGCTGGGTTTCTACGTCGCGCCCGCCCCCATCGACCGGTGGCTCGTGACGGTCAAGCAGGGCGTGGACCTGCACACCAGCACCTTCAACCAGGCCCTCGCGGCGGAGTACATCTCGGGCGGCTACCTGGACAGGCAGGTGCCGCGGATCGTCGAGCTGTACCGGCCGAAGCAGGAGGCGATGCTTTCAGCGATGGAGGCGCATTTCCCGTCGTCCTTCACCTGGTCGCGCCCCGACGGCGGCATGTTCATCTGGGCCGAGGGCCCGGAGGGGATGGACCTGGAAAAAGTGTACTTCAAGGCGGTGGAACACCGGGTCGCGTATGTGCCGGGCAAATTCTTCTATACCAAAAAAGGCGAAGGTGGGGCGACGATGCGGCTCAACTTCACGATGGCCGACGCCCCCACGCTGGAGCGGGCGGTCTCCGTCCTCGCCGGCGTGCTGCGCGAGGCCGGCGCGTAGATAAACCGGCCGAATTGCCGGTCTAAACCCGGAACTTGCGCAGTTCCGTGTTCACGGTGAGTATCTGTTTCTTGTTTTCCTCCGCGAGCTCCGAAAGGTCCTGGACGGCGGCGGTGATGCTCCGCGCGCCGGCGTCGATTTCGTCGATGTGACTGTCCACTTCCCCGGTGATCCGCGAGAGGCCGCGCACTTCGGAGAGGATCGTTTTCCCGGCGGTTTTCATTTCCCCGGCGCCGGTACGAAACTCCGTCGTCCCCGAGTTGATGTGGACCAGGGCTTCCAGGACCTGGCGGCTGCCGGAACTCTGTTCGGTCATGGCGGATTTCACTTCCTCGATGAGACGGTCCACGTCCCTGATTCTGCCGAAAATCTCGTCGAAGGTCTTGACGGTTTCGTCCGTCGATTCCACCACCAGGTCGATCGATTCCTTGATGGACTTGAGCTCCTTCGCCGTGTTCTTGGACTGCCCCGCCGCGGACTCCGCGAGCTTGCGGATTTCGTCCGCCACGACGGCGAAACCTTTGCCGAACTCACCCGCGTGGGCGGCCTCGATGGCCGCGTTCATGGCAAGCAGGTTCGTCTGCGAGGCGATCAGCGAAATGACGGCGTTCGTTTCCTGGATGCCCTGGGACTGTTTCGCGATCTGGGAAACCCTCTCGCTGGCCAGGTGAAGCCGGGTTTTGCCGTCCTCCGCCGCCTTCAGGAGCTCGGTGAAATTGCCTCCCGCCTTTTCGATGTTGTTCGTGACGGAGCGGATGTTGGCAACCATTTCCTCGATGGAGGCAGACGATTCGGCGATTCCCGCGGCCTGCTCCTCGATCAGCGAACCGAGCCGGTCGATGTACCGGGTTATCTGCTCGACCCCCGCCGAGGTTTCCCGCACCCCGGACGACTGGTTGAGAATCTTTTCCTTTATGTCGTGGATGTTGCCGGTCACCCGGGAAACGGACTCCGAGGTCTTCCCCATTTCCGCGGAAAGGCTTTTCCCGATGTCGGCCAGCCGGGCGTCGGCCTCCTGGATGCGGATCATCGTTTCCCGCAGCCGGGCCGTCAGGTCGTTGAACCCCTTCCCGAGAAGGCCGATCTCGTCGTCCGAGTCGACCCGCACGGCCCGGGTGAAGTCACCGGTGGAGATTTCCGCGAGCGCGCCGGTGACGGAGCGTATCGGCTTGGTGATGCCGAAGGCGATCCTGACAACCAGGACCGTCAGGATGACGAGAATCGCCGCCGCGGAAGCGACGATCGCGAGGATCAC
>CAZGUL010000475.1:0-2256 GCA_964529055.1 uncultured Spirochaetaceae bacterium | reverse complement strand
CCGTCATCGGCGACAACGTCAACTCCTCGTCCCGCCTGGAAAGCTTGACGCGGATCTACAAGGTGCCGGTGATCGTTTCCGATTACATCCGCAGGGAAGCCGAAAACGGGTCCGGGGAATACAGGTTCCTGGAAATCGACCAGGTCCAGGTGAAGGGTAAAACGGAGGGCAAGAAAATCTACTGGCCCATCCGCAAATCGCTGGTGAACGCCGCCCTCGAAAAAGACCTGGCGGAATTTTCGGAGGGGTTGTCCGCCTATTACGCCGGCGACTGGAAAAAAGCGAACAAACTGTTTTCCGCGTGCCCTCTTCCCCTGGCGGAAGAGTTCCGTGAACGGACGGGAAAAAACAAGCGCCCGAAGGATTGGGACGGAATATGGACAATGACGACAAAATGAAGAAATCCGGCGATGGTCCGCGCGATCTCGTCGAACAGAGCAAGCTCGTTTTTCTCCGGGAAATCATCGACGAATTCCGGCGCAAGCAGTCCCAGTACGATCTGGCCCACGAGTTCGCGAGGACGAAAAAGAACCGCAGCCCCATCGTCCCTCTGGTGGTTCTCGGGATCAGCATGCTTTTTCTGATCGGTGCCGTCGCCGTCACGTTTTACATCCAGGAAGAGGGAAAAAAGATCGCGGTCAACATCAAGGATTTCGAAGACGTCAATCTCAAGGACGTTCTCGACGCCGCCCGGAAAAACGAGCAGGACATGATGGAGGCGAAACGGGAGGCGGAAAACATCACGCGGTCGATGGAAGAGGAAATCGAAACGGCCCAAGGAGCGGGCCGCCGACAGCTTGACATAATCGAGGCCGATCCGCTGTCGCCGGAGGACCGTGACCGGAAAAGTCGTGCCGTCAGGAGGCAGGAGGCATCACGTATCGCACGGATCCAGGCAGCGTATCAGCCGCGAATAGCCGAGTCCCAGAAGAAAATCGACGAAATCCAGAAAAGGATCGACGCCTACGATTCGCGGATGCTCGAGCGGGCGCGGGAGCAGGAAGAAATCCTGAACAACCAGCAGCGCCTGGCGGCGATCGAACTGGAAAACACGAGAAAATACTACGAGGAACGCATCGCTTCGCTGGAAGACAAAAACGCGAAGGAAATCGCCGCCCTGCGGAACCACGAGAAGGAAATGATCCGGGTCCTGCAGGCCCGCCACGCCCGGGAAATCGAAAAGCTGACGCTCCTCTACAACCCGAACGTGACGGACGGGGAAGTTCTGGACCTTCTGCGGGAAGAGCCGATATCCGGAGCGCAGGCCGGTCCGATCCCCGGACCGTACCGGGAGCTTCTGTCCCGGGAAGGCATCATGGAGCGGGAGGAATTTTCCTCGCTGCGGACGAATTCCGCGGGCTTCGACAGGCTCGCCGCGGAAATCGGAAAGGTGCCGTACAGGAATTCGATACCGCCGATTCTCCGGGGGCTCGACCTGCGGCATGCAAACCTGCTCAGGAAGTACGAAAAACTGTGGAACGGTCTTGCGGACGGGATCGAGAAAAAGAACAGGATCATCGCCGACAGGGATGCCGGTCTGGCGAGTTTCAATTTCGCGCTCGAGCATTTCCTGAAGACCAGCCGGGAAAACGGCTTCGTCATCGACGCGAGAAAGCCGGAAAAGATCGGCGTCTACATGGACAAAATCCGCGCCATTCCCGACGGCACCCTGGGACTCGTTTTCCGGCAGGACGACGAGTACATCGGCAGGGTGCGTTTCCGGGTGGACGGCGGTGAGCTTTTCGCGTCGGTCCTGGAGCTGGAAAACGCGGAAAATCCGATGAAGCCTTTCGATAAAATCCTTATCCAGGAACAGTAGGAGCCGGGGGTATGAATAAAACGATTGTTGCCGTGGGGATCATGTTTCTGGGGGCCGCGCTGTCGCTTACGGCGGCGGATTTCGCCGGCGGCGGCTTTACGGTCGAAGGAAGGGGCGTGGAGGACGGAAAAACCGTTTACGCTCTCCGGGATTCCGCGGGGTTCCCCTTCACGGCGGTCCTGGACGGGGAGCCGACACGGAAGCAGATCGACATCATGAAAGGCGCCGGTGACGTTTTCCGCGCCATGAGGCACGTGCCCGTGTCCTCCCTGCGGATAGCCTTCACGGAAGAGCGGGCGGAGATCATCCTGATCCCCAATCCTTTTTCCTACAAGGGGCAGGAGCTCGCCTCGTACATGCCGTCGGGGATGCAGTTCTACTACGACGACTACATGGAGTACGACTTCCGGATGACGGCGGAGAACCTGTTTTTCCGG
>CAZGUL010000474.1:1036-2258 GCA_964529055.1 uncultured Spirochaetaceae bacterium | reverse complement strand
GACCATCCCTTCGTCGGGACCTGGGTCCGGGGGGGCGGAAAAATCACCTCGGAGGTGCGGCTCGTCAAGCCGGACGCCTACCGGTTTCTGATGCGCCTGACGGAAATCCGCGGCTACGGCATCCGCGACGGCTGGTACCTCCTGAAACATCTGGGCGGCAACGTCTTCGAGTCGGACGACACCTTTCCCGACGGGCGCCTCCGGCTGGAGGTCAAAAGCCGCTCCGAGATCGTCCTGACGCCCCTTTTCACGCTGCCCGCGTCGGAGGGAATCGTCGCGCCGGTCCGGCTGCGCGCCCGGGAATGACTTGCGTTTCCGGCGGGATGTCATATAGTTTGATGGTATGGAATTACTGCAAAACATGAATCCCGTGACGGGCGCGTTCCTGGCCACCCTGTTCACGTGGGGACTCACCGCCCTCGGGGCGGGCATGGTTTTTTTCTTCAAGAGCCTCAACAAGAAGGCCCTGGACAGCATGCTCGGTTTCGCGGCGGGAGTCATGATCGCGGCGAGCTTCTGGTCCCTGCTGGCGCCGGCCATCGACATGGCGGAGCAGATGGGCATGATTCCGCTTCTGCCCGTGGTGGCGGGTTTCCTCGCGGGAGGCGCCTTCCTGAAGATCGTGGACAAGATCATGCCCCACCTTCACCTGGGCCTGGAGATGAAGGACGCCGAAGGTCTTCACACGACGTGGAAGAAAAGCGTGCTCCTGGTGCTGGCCATCACCCTGCACAACATCCCGGAGGGGCTGGCCGTGGGCGTCGCCTTCGGCGCCATCAGCGCGGGAATCGAAACCACCGCCTGCTGCGGCGGGGCGATCGCCCTGGCCATCGGCATCGGGATCCAGAATTTCCCGGAAGGGGCCGCGGTTTCGGTGCCCCTCCGGAGGGAAGGTCTTTCCCGATGGAAGAGCTTCGTCTACGGCCAGGCGTCGGGCATGGTCGAACCGGTCGCGGGGGTGCTCGGCGCCCTTCTTGTCATCGCGATGCGGCCGATTCTTCCCTTCGCCCTGGCCTTCGCCGCCGGCGCGATGATTTATGTCGTTGTCGAGGAAGTAATTCCCGAAGCCCAGAGCGGGGGCAACAGCGACGTCGCCACCCTGGGGGCCATGCTCGGTTTCGCGGTGATGATGACCCTGGACGTCGCCCTGGGGTGAGGGCTACCTTTTCCCGGTGACGCCGGGGACCTGGAAATTGAGCTTCTCCCAGCGGGTCACGGTCCC
>CAZGUL010000474.1:0-1026 GCA_964529055.1 uncultured Spirochaetaceae bacterium | reverse complement strand
CAGATGGTAAATGCCGCAGTGTCCCATCGGAAAGAGGGGGAACCAGGAGTCCCCCCCGCACACGACCTTGATGAGCCACTGCAGGATTCCCGCGTGGGCCACCGCCAGAACGCCGAAGGGCTTTTTCGGTTCCGGGCAGGCGGGCCGTCCGGCATCGGAGGGCTTCCCGCCCGCCGGCAAAGCCCCGGCTTCACCGGCTGCCGTGGCGGTCCTCTGCGCCGCTTCCGACGCGGCCGCCAGCACGGCCCCGGCAACAAGGCCCGTCCAGGCCGCCTCCGCCCGCCGGCGCAGAACGTCGGAACTCTCGGCGCCGTCGACGCCGTCCCAGCTTTTCCGGAGAAAACGCGGCCAGCCGTCGGGATTGCGCTCCCGGGCCTCCTCCAGCGTGAGGCCGGTGAAGACCCCGGTGTCCAGTTCGATAAGGTCCGGCAGGATTTCCGGCGGAGACAGGCCCGCTTCGCGGCAGACCACGGCCGCCGTTTCGGCCCCCCGGAGAAGGGGGGTGCAGCGGGTGAAGCGGATGCCCCGGTCGGCGAACCAGCGGCCGGTGAGCTCCGCCTGGGCCCGCCCCTCGTCGCTGAGGGGAAAGTCGAGCCGGCCCTGCACGATGTCCCTGTGGTTTCCCTCGCTCTTTCCGTGGCGCAGCAGGTAAAAGTCGGTTTTCCCGAACGGCGCGAGGGGCGAAAAGTCTGGTGCCATCACGATACTCCCCGAGTGCCGGCGGCGCCGGCCATCTCCGCCGGTTCCCACCGTGAGTTGCGCAGCCGCATTCCGTAGCTGTTTTCCATGTTCCACGCGAAACCCGCGCGCAGGCTTTCCGCCAGCGTTTTCAGGTCCTTTTCCGGCCGCGGGTCTCCGGGAAAGGCGGGGTCGTCCGCTCGGAGTCCGCAGGTCATGAGGTTCTCCAGCAGGAGCTTCGCCGCGAGAAAGCGGCGGGATTTCTCCACCCCGAAGACGAGCGCGTCGTCCAGAAGTCCCAGCACTTCCCAGGTAACCTGCTCGGCCTGGGAATACCGGCCCGCGTCC
>CAZGUL010000473.1:0-2258 GCA_964529055.1 uncultured Spirochaetaceae bacterium | reverse complement strand
CGCGCCGGTCCCTCCGATGGAGGCGACGGTTTCCCTTTTTCCGTTCCGCAAATCCAGCCGCCAGGAACTCGCCCCCCCGGGGATTGAACACTCGAGGGCGAAAGAAATCGCATCCAGGACGCCGTTGCCGTCCGGCGAAAATCCCGCCGCGGACGGGACGGCCCGTATCATCGGTTTGCGGGACGTCACCGTGATGCCGTCCGTCGTGGCGGTGAAACGGTTGCCCGCCTCGTCCTCGCCGGTGAGCCGGTACCTGTACTCCCCGTCCGGAACGACGGCGCCCGAATCGGCCAGGCCGTCCCACAGAAAGCCGGAAGCCGCGCCGTCCCAGGTCTTCCGGGCGACGACGGAGCCGTTTCCGACGGAAAGGAACTCGCCGGTCCACGCGGCCCCCCCGTCGGAGGTCTGGAGGATGGAAATGCCGGCGGAGGAGCCGTCCGGTCCGATCTCCAGGGAGGACGCGGCCAGGGCGACCCCGGCGGCGGGAGCGGTCGTGTCCACGGCAAAGGACGGGGCGGCGGCCGCCGCCGTTTTCCCGTTTACCTGGCGGACACCGAGCTCCGCCGTGTATCTGCCGTCGGAAACGATCTGCCCGGCGTCGTTCCTGCCGTCCCAGACAATCGTTTCCGGCAGGCGCCGGTCTTCCCGGATCGTCCGCACGGGCGTTCCCGCCGCGTCTCTGATGGTCAGTTCGAAGGAGTCGACGACTTCGGCGTTCTCGGACCGGGGACGGAAAACCATCCGGTCCCTGATCCCGTCCCCGTCCGGCGAAAAGGCGGGGGTGTCGGCGGCGACCAGTATCGAGGCCGGCCTCGAGTCGGCGGTGACCCGCAGCGGGGCGCCGGTGAAGCGGTTTCCCGCCCGGTCCGCGCCCTCCGCGGTGACGAGGTAGATTCCGTCGGGAAGAATCTTCCGGCCGAGGCTTATTTTTTCCGGGGGAACGCCGTCCCAAACGTACTCATCGACGGTTTTCCCCCCCGCGTCCTTCATGACGACCCGCCAGGTCCCGGGTTCCGTCACCTGCAGGTCCAGGTCGAAAGCGTCCTTGATCCCGTCGCCGTCGGGGGAAAAGACATCGATCGCGGCCGCGAGCGTCGCCGCAGGGGGAACGGTGTCCACGACCACCGGTTTCGACACCGCCTCCTCGAAGGCGCCGTTCTCGTACCGGGCGCGGGCGTGGAACCTGTACTTTCCGTCGGGGAGGACTTTCCCGCCTCCGTCCCTGCCGTCGAAGACGACACCGCCGGCGAAGTCCCCGGTCAGCGGAAGGGTGACGCGGGCGGCGCCGTCCTCGTCGACGACCTGGAGGGAGCCTTCGAGAAAATAGTCCGGGACGAAACCCGACGGGGTGATCCTGACGCCTCCGCGGCCGGCGCCGGGTGAGAAAGACTCCTTGTCCGCCGCGATCCGGAACGCCCGCGGTTTCGTGTCCAGCACAACCGGTCCGGCGGACGTCGTCCCGACGTTGCCCGCCCGGTCGACGCCGGTGAGCCGGAACGCGTACTCGCCGTCCGGCAGGCGTCCTCCGTCCCCGCCCGTGCCGTTCCACAGGTACCGGGAAGGCAGCGCGGTCCCGAAATCGACCGCGGACGCTTCCGCGCCGGCCGCGTCGGTGAAAACCGCCGACCACGAGGCTTCTTCGGACGCCGAGAGCCGCAGGGGCAGGCTGTCCATGCTGTCGTCGCCGTCGGGGGAAAAGAACCTGTACTCCATGACCGCGCGGGCCGCCGGCGGCGTGTTGTCGACGACGATTTTTCGCGGGCTGCTCCGGCTGGATGCCCCGGAATCGTCCCAGGCTTCGAAAACGTAAGTGTAAACCCCGTCGGCGGCGGGAGTTCCTCCGGTAGTCCTGCCGTTCCAAACGATGCTCCGTGGCACCTTCACGGCTTCGGTCCTCCTGAGGCCCAGACCCGCGAGAAGCCTGCCGAAGGCGCCTTTCGCCGCCGGGTTCCTGCCCGACCATTCGCGGACGACCCGGCCAGAGGCGTCGGATATCGTGAGCCGGTATTCGTTTATAACTCCGGCGCGGTCCGGGGCGGTCTCGACCCGGATCGGAATTTCCAGGCTGTCCTGGACGCCCGGTGAGGACTCGGGCGATATGTACACATCGCCGGTCCCCACCGTCAGGGACGGAGGCGCGATTTCCCGGGTCCCCATCGCGTGAACGGAAAGGAGAACGAGATGAAAAGCGATAAAAAAAGCCGGGCCTCGCGGGCTGCGACGCACCTATACGCCCCCCCAGGTGCAACGGAATGAGG
>CAZGUL010000472.1:0-2262 GCA_964529055.1 uncultured Spirochaetaceae bacterium | reverse complement strand
AGCTCGTCGTTCTGTACGGCATGGGGGCGGTGATACCCATCGGAAACCCGGCCCTGGTCCTTTCCCGGGGCTACGGCATCCGGAACGCCATCAACCTCTCGGGGATCCGCCAGGCCCTGGACAACCTGATGATGATGAGGATCGGCCCCGTCTCGGTGCCCCTGGTGACGTCGCTGGTCATCGCCGCGATGTGCGTGTTCATCCTGCTGTTCCGGCGCACCAAGCTCGGCCAGGACATGCGGGCAGTCGGCGGCGACATGGCCATCGCCGAGGCCGCGGGCATCAACGTGGAAAGGACCCGGATCCTTTCGATCGTCATCTCCACGGTTCTGGCCGGCTTCGGCATGATCGTATACCTGCAGAACGTGGGAACCCTGAACACCTACAACAGCCACGAGCAGGTGGGCATGTTCTCCATCGCCGCCCTGCTGGTCGGCGGCGCGTCGGTGTCGCGCGCCAGGATAGCCAACGTTTTCCTGGGGGTTTCCCTGTTCCACCTGATGTTCGTCATCTCCCCCACGGCGGGGAAGAACCTCATCGGCTCGGCCATGCTGGGAGAATATTTCCGGGTTTTCATTTCCTACGGGGTCATTTCCGTGGCACTGGTCCTGTACGCCCTGCGCAAGCAGCGGGAACGGACCGCGTTCAGGTCCGCCCTCAGGGATCAGCAGGGCGGGGGGGACGCGCCATGAAAAGACTGCTGATCCGGCTCGCAGCGGCCCTCCTTCTCGTGGTCCTCTGCGTCTGGCTTTTCATTTTCGGCAAGGGGTACACCCTGATCATCGACAACAACGCCGCCGAATCCGGAGGAAGGAAGTACGACCCGCCGGCGGCGGCGGAAATCGTTGTGGACGGCGGAAAGGGGATCGAGATATTCGCCCGGGAGCGTGACAAAATGGAGGTGAAGGGACCCTTTCACACGGTGGAGGCCAGGATCATGGACCGGGGAATGAAGGTCCTCTCCACGGTGCGGAAGGATTTCACCCTGGCGGGAAGGCCGATGTACATCCTCAGCGTCGCCGGGCTTGCCGGCGGGGCCGGCTCCTTCGTCCGGGAATTCGCCGGGGCCGACTCTCCGCCCCCGGAAACCTCCCCGCCGTCCGCCGGCCCCGCCGCGGAAGACGGGCTTCCCTCCCTGTAAAAGACAGGTCCTGTCAGGAGCCGTCCTCGGGACGGCCGCCGGGCGGGGAATTTCACCGCGGCCTGCCTGCGCAGTCTCTTTTCTGTTGCCTATATTTTAAATATACTATATATTAAATATAAAACACACTCAGGAGAAAGAAGGTATGAAAATCCCAGCCAGCGGAAAGCCGTATCTGTACGGCGCCTTGTCCGGTCTCCTCCTCACGGCCAGCGTCGCCGTGACGGGGGAATTCTTCGGAACCTCGACGACCTTTCCGAGGGTCGCCACCTGGATTCTCGATTTCGTCGGCTTCGATCTCGGCGGCCTCGCCTTTTCCCGGGCGAGCAAGGGATCGCTGACCGGAGCTGTCCTGCCGGACTGGCAGTTCCTGTTCGTCATCGGCATCGGGCTCGGCGCCTTCATCGCGTCCCGCCTGTCCGGAACCTTCAAGACCGAAGCCCTTCCCCCCATGTGGGTCGAGCGTTTCGGCGGCAGCGTCAAAAAACGGGTGGCCTATTCCCTCGTCGGCGGCGT
Source organism: uncultured Spirochaetaceae bacterium (assembly GCA_964529055.1). Classification (GTDB taxonomy): domain Bacteria; phylum Spirochaetota; class Spirochaetia; order DTKZ01; family DTKZ01; genus JAKQWJ01. The sequence continues at coordinate 605 of CAZGUL010000472.1, read as the reverse complement.
GCTCGCCATGGTGGGCGCCCGTATGGCCGGAGGCTGCCCCAGCGGTCACGGCGTCAGCGGCATGAGCCAGCTCGGGGTCAGCAGCCTTGTCGCGCTGGCCATGTTCTTCGTCGGCGGCATCGCGGTCGCCGGGATCCTCTACAAAAAGGGAGGCAGGGCATGAACCTCTTCATGGGACTGGTAACGGGAATTCTGTTCGGCGCGTTTCTCCAGCGGGGCGAGGCCCTGCGTTTCGAGCGACAGGTCGGGGCCATGCGTCTTCTGGACATGACCATCGTCAAATTCATGCTCACCACGATCGTCGTCGGGGCGGTGGGCATCCACCTTCTGCTGGACCTGGGGATGGTCAAGTTCTCGCCCCGGTCCCTCAGCCTGGGACTGCAGGTCATCGGCGGCCTTCTTTTCGGCGCGGGCTGGGCGATAATAGGATACTGTCCGGGGACCAGCGTCGGCGCCCTGGGCGAAGGCAGATATCACGTGCTGTGGCCCATCCTGGGAATGCTTCTCGGGGGCATCGTGTTCGCCCTGCTGTATCCCTTCATCGACGCGTACATCAAGCCCATCGGATCGTTCGGCAGCCTGTCGCTTCCGAAGCTTCTGGGCGT
>CAZGUL010000471.1:0-2279 GCA_964529055.1 uncultured Spirochaetaceae bacterium | reverse complement strand
CGTCAACGGCGTGGAGATGATCAACGAGGCGGTCCGGGCGGCCCTCGGTTCCGCCGCCGCGGTCGGCCTCCTGGCGGCGGCCGGGGCGGGCGGGACCCTGCTGACCCGGGGTGTCGGGGGCTACGGGAGGGCGTCCCTAGGGGCCGGCTTCTGGGCCGCCCTTTTCTGCTGCTACTGCTACGTTTACCTGGCGTCCTCCGGCCTGGACGAAAAACCGGCCCTGCGGACCGCGGGGCTTCTTCTGGCGCCGGCGGGAGCGGCCCTCCTTCTCGGCCTGGGTTTCCTGGACGACCTGTCGCTGGTCCAGGAGTTTTTCATCCGCCGGGAAACCTTTTTCCGGGAACTGCGCCGCCACGCCGCGCTCGCGTTCGGGGCCACCGCCCTGGGGACTGTCGTCGGCGTACCGCTGGGCGCCGTGAGCCGCTTCCGTCCCGGGAGCGAGAAATTCCTTTTCTTCGGAGTCAATCTGGCCCAGACCGTGCCGACCCTGTCGCTGCTGGGAATCCTGATCCTTCCCCTGTCCCTGCTGCGGGAAAAGATCCCCTCCCTGGAGACTCTGGGAGTCGGGGGGACGGGCTGGGCGCCGGCGCTCATCGTGCTTTTCCTCTATGTCCTTCTGCCGGTGGCGGGAAACACCCTGGCGGGGCTGCGCTCCGTGGACCCCGCCGTCGTCGAGGCCGCCCGGGGCATGGGCATGAGCGCCCGGCGGATTTTCCTTGCCGTGGAAATTCCCCTGTCCCTGCCGGTGATCGTTTCGGGAATGCGGACGGCCCTGACCCAGTCCATGGGTAACGCCATTCTTGCCGGCCTCATCGGAGGCGGGGGGATGGGGGCGATCATTTTTCAGGGTCTCGCCCAGGCGGCCTCGGACCTGGTCCTCCTCGGCGCCCTGCCGGTTGCCGTATCGGCCCTGCTGGCGGACCGGCTCATGCACCACCTCGGCGATTTCCTGGAGCGGGGCGGCTTCCGGGGACGGAGGAGGCGGCCGTGATCAGGATCGAGGGTCTGACCAAGCGCTACGACGGACGCCCGGCGGTGAACGATCTCGATCTCCTGATAGGGAAGGGGGAGCTCTGCGTTCTTCTGGGCCCCTCCGGCTGCGGGAAATCGACGACCCTGCGCCTGGTGAACCGGCTGCTCCCGGCCGACGGCGGCACGGTGTGGATCGACGGACGGGACACGGCGGAGGTCCCCCCGGACATTCTGCGGCGGAACCTGGGCTACGTCATCCAGAGCGTCGGGCTTTTTCCCCATATGACGGTGTTCGACAACATCGCGGTGGTCCCACGGCTCAAGAAGTGGGACAGGCGGCGCACGGCCCTCCGGGTGGAGGAACTCCTCGTCATGATCGGCCTTCCCCCGGCCTACGCGGACCGGTATCCCCGGGAACTCTCGGGGGGCGAGGCGCAGAGGGTCGGCGTGGCCCGCGCCCTGGCGGGGGAACCCTCGGTCCTCCTGATGGACGAGCCCTTCGGCGCCCTCGACCTGCTGAACCGGCGGCTCCTCCAGAACGAATTCAGAAACCTCCAGCGCCGCCTGGGGACCACCGTTCTCTTCGTCACCCACGACGTGGACGAGGCGCTGGAACTCGCCGACACCATGGCGGTGATGAACGAAGGCCGCATCGTCCAGCGCGGGGACCCCGAGGATTTTCTGTACCGGAGCTCCGACTCCTTCATCCCCCGTTTTCTCGGGCCGGACTACGGCCTCAAAATGCTGGGCCGCCGCCGCGTGGCGGACCGGTTCGGGAAAGGCCGGGAAAACGCGGCCGCCGGCGGGGCTCCCGCGGGAGCGGTTCCCGGGCTCCCGGCGGAGGCGACGATGAAGGATGCGGTCGCCGCGATGGTGGAGGGAAGGACCTCCCGGCTCACGGTCGTCGACGAGTCGGGCGGCGTCGTCGGCACCCTGGACGCCGCCGACATCTTCTCCGGCGGAAACGGAAAGGAAGGACATGCGCGGTAAATCCTGGACGGGACCGGCCGTCCTCCTCGCCCTCTTCCTTCTGTCCGTATTCCGCTTCGATCTCCTGGAAGCCCTCCTGCGGCCTCTTGCCGCGGGAAAAACCGGCATCGCGCTCCGCGCCACCCTGGCCGAGCTTGCCGTCCAGCATCTGATTCTGGTCCTCGTTTCCGGGGCCGCTTCCGTGGCGGCGGGGACCCTTCTGGGCGCCGCGGCGGTGCTTTCCGGGGGCAGGGATTTCCGGGACCTCCTTCTGAATCTCTCCTCGTTCACGGAAACCCTTCCGTCCGCGGCGATTATCGCGCTGGCCGTACCGGTCC
>CAZGUL010000470.1:0-2280 GCA_964529055.1 uncultured Spirochaetaceae bacterium | reverse complement strand
GACTCCCGTTCCGCTCCCGATGTCCCACAGTTTGAGGGACCTGTCCTCCGAAGCCGTTAGAACCTGCCTGCTGTCGGGGGAAATCGCCAGCGACCTGATTTCGCTCCAGGTGGAATGTTTCTCAAACGTTCTGATCGCTTTTCCCTGCGCCGCGTCCCACAAAATCAAGGCGTTATATGCCACGGAAAAAGCCCGTTTCCCGTCGGGGAGAAACATCACCGCGTTGATTCTATCGCTGCGTCCGCCACGGGTCCAGATTTCCCTGCCGCTTTCGACGTCCCACAGCCGCAGGGTTTTATCCACCGATCCGGAAAGAGCGTATCTGCCGTCCGGGGAAAAAGCGACCGAAATAACGTAGTGGGCATGTCCGGTGAATATCCTCAATTCCTTCCCGCTTGCCGCCTCCCACAGCCTGACGGTCTTGTCCCATGATCCGGAGAGTACGAACCTGCCGTCCGGAGAAAAAGCCACAGCGGAGACTTCGGCCGAATGGCCGTCGAATGACCGCAGTTCCTTCCCGCTCGTCACGTCCCACAATTTGACGGTCTTGTCGTACGACCCGGAGACCGCGAGCCTTCCGTCAGGGGAAAAAGCCACGGACTTGACATCATTTGAATGGCCGAGCTGCACCTTGATTTCCGGCTTCGTCTCGGCAGTGATCAACGACAGATTGAAAAGCAGGAAAACTGCGGGAATGAAAAACATCTTCTTCATGGTCCGCTCCTTGAATTATTCAAGAACAATTATCATGCAGGATGGACCTGAAAAAAAGCATTTTTTCCCGGAGGCGCGGAGGGAGAGGAGAAAAAGGCGGCCGCCAATATGAGGCCTGATTCCCTACCTGCGCAATTCCAGCGTTATTTCCCAGGCAGCCGCCTTCGCGCTGATTATTTCCGCCGCCGTCCTGCTTCTTTCCTTGAGCGTCATCCCGTCCGCCTTCTCGAGGGACTCTATCTCGGCCATTATTTCGGTCAACGCTTCCGGCGGCAGATCGTTCGCCGCGAGGCAGTAGAAACTTTTCTTCCTTCCGTCGTTGAAATTGTTCAACAGGGTATCGAGACATTTCTTTCTCAGAGATAATTCTTCAAGATACTCCGTCATATTCCGTTTTGCCTTGTCGAGATTCATGGCGACGTTTTTGTAGGAAATAAACGAATCTCCGACGGGCGGATTCCGGTATCTCCCGCAGGGATAATCACAGCACTGGAAGCAGAATTCGACGGCGTCGTGTTTTTTATTGCAGGTCATCACCGGGCACGTCGGATGCTTTTCCGGGAAATCGGGGCCGCCGCATCCGGGACATTTCGACTTTCCGTCCGTGTTGAACCGGGGGCATAAACAGCAGTTCAAACCGCAGAGAGCGAAGAAGGGTTCTTTCCTGGTCCTATCCGTCAACATCTGTTTCACTCTTTACGGCGGAGATGCGCCATGATACCGGAAGGCCTCCTTGGGCGGGCAGCCCGGCTAAAACAGAATGCTGCAGGCAACGCCCATGCTCCCGCAGGCGCTTTTGATCCGTTCCCCCGCCCGGGCGAAGTACTCCGCCGTCAGAAAAGCTTCCAGCCCGTGCTTCCGGTAGAGACCCGCGGCGTACGTATAATTCATCCTGTCCACGTAGACGTAGTCCACTTTTCCTTCCAGCTTTTCCATCAGGTTTTCCGCCCCCGGCAGGACCGGCGCGATCATCGCGTAGGTCCGGATCCCGCTCGCATGCAGTTCAGCGAGGCTTTCGATCCTGGATTCGATGGGGGTCGCGGCGGGTTCGAAAATCTTCCTGATGCTTTCATCGGCGGTGCCGATCGAGAAACCCGCCTCACAGCCCTTCGCCTGTTTCAGTATGTCCAGGTCCCGCAGAACTCCGGGAGACTTCGTCTGGATGACGAAAGGCCACCCGTTCCGTGCAAGCGCTTCGATGCAGCCCCGGGTGAGTCCGTACGTCTCCTCAAGCGGCTGGTAGGGATCGCAGATTCCGCTGATCCACACCGTGTCCTTCTTCTTACGGGCCGCTTCCTTTCCGGCCAGCTCCGCCGCGTTCACCTTGACGTCGACGAAACCGCCCCAGGGCTCCGTGTGGCCGGTGAACTTCTTGATGAACCGGGCGTAACAGTAGGAGCAGGCGAAGGCGCAGCCCGCGTAGGGATTTATCACCCAGGTGTAAACTTTTGAAGCGGTGATGATCGACTTGGCCTTAATTTCCCGGATTACGATGTGCGCCTCCTGAAAACGTCCAGAGCCTCCTCCGAAAGCCCGCCGGAGGCGAAATACCCGCCGATGAAAAGG
>CAZGUL010000469.1:0-2288 GCA_964529055.1 uncultured Spirochaetaceae bacterium | reverse complement strand
AGGCCCCGGATGACATGAAGACCGAAAGCCGGGAGGTGGAAAAGAAGCTCGTGTCCGAACTGGTCCGTCTGGGGGTGTCCGAGAATTTCAGCGTCGTCACGCCGAAAAACCGGGACTTCCTGCTGGAAAACCTGCCGGTGGGCGCCTCCGCGGCATCCCGCAGGGCGTCGCTTCCGCCGTCGGACGGGCTTCCCAGCGCCCGGGGCATGATCATCGGCGATCTCGCCCGGGCCGGCGGCGGTCTTCGTCTGCGGATCGACATGCTGCGGACGGAGACCCTGCAGACCCAGAACTCGGCGGAGGCCGCGGCCCGGGACGTGGACGTCCTCCAGCGGGAAATCACCCGGGTCCTCCACGTTCTTTTCGACCTCCCGGAACCGCAGGCCCTGCCTCAGCCCGTTCCCCCGGACATCACCGCCCTGCCGGAGCCTCCCGCCCCCGACGCGCTCCGCCCCCTCCCGGGGGCTCCGTCCCTGGCCGACCTTTCGGGGACATGGAAACGCGAAAACGAGGCGGAAAGCGTGAGGATCCGCGCCGACGGTTCGGCGGTGGCCGATCTGGGCGGGTGGAACACGATGCGGCTGTCGGTTTCGATCGAAGACGGAAAGGTCGTGGTGCGGCAGGACGAACCCAATTCCCCCAAGCTCTACCTCGGCCGGTTCCCGTATTCCACGGCGGTCCGGGTCGCCGAGGTCGCGCGGCCCCTGAGGTGGATCATGGTCCTGTCCCGGGACAAAAAAATGCTTTCCGGCATACGGGAATCGACGTTCTTCGTCATCGACGGCGGGGAAATCGTTTCCGTCGACAACTCGTTCGTTCAGGAAGAAGTCTGGCTCAAGGTCCCCTGATTTCCGCCCCGCTTTCCCGCCAATCCGTAAAACAGGAAAACGATGACACCCGCGGCGGCGGCGACCGCCCGGAGAAGAGGCTCCGTCCCCCGGGGCGGCGGATCCCTGCGCAGAACGAGTCCGCCCGGCGAAACCGGCCGGGGTTTCTCCGTGTATCCCGCGACGCGGACGATTCCCTCGTTTTCCCTGACGAGCATGAGACGGACGGCCTCGCGTAAGATCCGGTCCGGATCGGATTGCAGCGCGCTCATGACATACGCGAGGTTCTTTCCCTGCTTTTCCAGCTCCGCGATATTGCCGGCCAGGGAATCCCTGCGGCTTTCCAGGTCTGATTGGGCGAACCACCCGGTGGAACCGAAGAAAAACAGGGAAGCGAGATAGACGATGAGTCCCGCATAGAGGGATGTGAAGAGTCTCGTGCGCATCATCTTAGATAACGGTAAACCGGCGGCCTTTCTTGAGCGGAAACCGTCCGTTATTGACAGCGAAAAAAGGCTGGAGTAGAGTATAAATTGGATTCATGGATGCTCTGTTTCTGCCGAAAATATATGCTGATAAGAAGTATTCCAGTTCCAGGAGCGGATAATGTCGATCACAAACGCGAAAAAATACGATGAATCCGGTTTCCCTTCGGCGGCCTCCTCCACGGAAGACCTCGACCAGTACGGAGTATGGGTCAAAGCCGGGCCCGAAACCGTCGAAGACGAATCGTCGGATCTCGATGAATTGGAGCTCTCGGACTTATCCGATATCGATACAGAAATAACGTCTGAAGAGGAAGATCTTCTCGGAACTCTGGAAGAAAAGGGCGGGACCGCCGGGGAGGAACTCAGTCTCGAAGGGCTGGACGACTTTTCGTTTCCCGAATCGGCCGATGCCTCCGAAGAGGAAGGGTTCACGGTACCCGGTGAATTTTCCGAAAGCCGTCACGGCGAGACCTCCGGGAATAGCGAAGCCGAATCGCTGGACATCGACTTCGGCCTGGAAGAGGAAAAACTGGAGGCCGGACTGCAGAAAGTCGAAGAGGAGGGAGCGTCGGTGGATTTCAACGATCTTGAGGCTGTGGAAATGGACATGAGCGAACCCGCCCCGTCCTCCCCGAAAAGCGGGGGCGTCGCCGGCGACATTTTGACGAAAATCGAACTGGAACTCGCTTCGATCAAGGAAGAACTCGCGGAGCTGAAACGGGAACTTTCCATCCTCAAGCCGGCGGGCACAGCGCAGGAAAAAAGCGCCGTCTCCGCGGAGGAGGCCGTGGAGGATGTGGGCTTCTTCGAGGAGGACGAGGACGAGACGATAGCCCTAACCGGCGACGAACTTGACAACATTCTCAATACGGCGGACATCACCGAGGAAAAAGGCGAATCGGACATTCCTCCGGAAGACCTGGGGAGGTCGACATGGCCATAATCATGCCTTTTCAGCAGATTGCGATTCCAA
>CAZGUL010000468.1:0-2290 GCA_964529055.1 uncultured Spirochaetaceae bacterium | reverse complement strand
GGCTCGGCCGTGTGCAGGAAAAGATCGATCCTGTCCGTCACGTCCAGGCCGCGTTCCTTCCGGAGGCTCTGGATGCCCCGGACCAGGTCCCGGACGATGCCCTCCGCCTTGAGGTCGCCGGTGATTTCCGGGTCCAGCGCGACGGTCAGGGATTCCTCGTTCAGAACCTTCAGGTTTTCCTTTTCCATGCGGCGCACTTCCACGCTCTCCGCGGTGATTTCCAGGGTCCGGCCTCCGATATCGAGGGAAAGGGTGGCTCCGTCCATCAGGCTCGCAATCTCGCCCATCGAGAGGGCTTCGATTTTTTCGGCGGCTGCCTTCATGTCCCTGCCCAGGGCGCGGCCCAGGACCCGGTAGTTCGGCTTCGCCGTGTATTCCACCAGATCCTCTTCGTTGTCCCGGAAGACCACCTCCTTGACGTTGAGTTCCTCCCGGATGATGTCCTCCATCTCCCGGAGTATCCGTTTTTCTTCCGGATTTTTCGTCACCAGGTGCAGGGCCTTCAGCGGCTGCCGGGTCTTGATCGTGTGCATGCTGCGGATCGCCCTGCCCATCGAGACGGCTTTGCGGACGATTTTCATCTTGAGTTCCAGGCCCGGGTCCCTCTTTTCGTCCCGCGCCTCCGGGTAATCGGCCAGGTGGACCGATTCGGGCATGTCCCCGGTCCGGAGGTTCCGGTAGATCGCCTCGGAGATGAAGGGCATGATGGGGGCCGCCGTTTTCGCGAGCTGGAGCAGCACGAACCAGAGGGTCTGGTAGGCCTGCTCCTTGTCGAAGTCGTTCTCGCTGCGCCAGAACCGCCTGCGGGACCGGCGGATGTACCAGTTGTTCAGGAGGTCGATGAAATCCACGATGGGCTCGATGGCCTTGACCAGGTCGTACCGGTCCATTTCCCGGGTCACGTCGCCGATCAGGCGTTCGGTTTCCGACAGGATCCACCGGTCCAGGGGGTTCGCCGGGTCGGCGGGCGGAGCGGTCGGGGACACCTTGTCGATGTTCGCGTAGGTGACGAAGAAGCTGTAGGCGTTCCACAGCGGGATGATGACGGTCTTCAGCGTTTCCCGGACCCCGTCGTCGTTGTAGCGGGCCTCCTCGGCCTTCACCACCGCGGAGCGCATCAGGAAGAGCCGGAGTGCCTCGGCGCCGTAGGCGTTGATGACGTCCACCGGGTCGGTGTAGTTCCGGGCCGATTTGGACATCTTCTTGCCGTCCGACGCGAGCACGAGGCCGCTGGTTATGTTGTGCATGAACGCGGGTTTGTCGAACAGGGCCGTGGCCAGAATGTGCAGGGTGTAGAACCATCCCCGGGTCTGGTCCAGGCTTTCGCAGATGAAGTCCGCCGGGAAATGCTCATCGAAGTGTTTCTTGTTCTCGAAGGGATAGTGGTTCTGCGCGTAGGGCATGGCGCCGGACTCGAACCAGCAGTCCAGGACCTCGGGAATCCTCTTCATTGTGCCGTCGCAGGAGCATTTCCACGTGATGTCGTCGACGAAATGCTTGTGCAGGTCTTCCGGGTAGTGTCCCGACTTGTCCTTCAGTTCCTGCCGGGATCCGATGCATTCCTTCGCGCCGCAGGAGTCGCACCGCCAGATCGGGATCGGGTTGCCCCAGAAGCGGTTCCGGGAAATGGCCCATTCCCGGGCGCCCTCGAGCCACTTTCCGAAGCGGCCGTCCTTGATGTGCTCCGGCATCCAGTAGATTTCCTGATTCGTCGCGACCATCCTGTTCTTGAATTTGGCGATGTTGACGAACCAGGATGATACGGCCCGGTAGATCAGCGGCGATTTGCACCGCCAGCAGTGGGGGTAGGCGTGCAGGTACTGCTCGTGGCGCACGACCTTCCGCTCGTCCTTCAGCCGCTTGATGATGCTTTTGTCCGCGTCCTTGACGTAGACCTCCGCGTAATCGGAAACCTCGCCGGTGAAGCGGCACTCCTCGTCCACCGGGCAGACCACGGGAACGCCCGTGTCCTTCATGATCCTGTGGTCGTCCTCGCCGAAGCCCGGCGCGATGTGGACGACGCCGGTGCCGTCCTCGGTGGAGACGAAGTCTCCGTTCAGCACCTTGAACGCCCCCTGGGCCGCGAGCCCGGCGAAATAGGGAAACAGCGGCTCGTACTCCAGGCCGAGGAGCTCGCTGCCCTTCTTTGCCCACACGATGGAGTAGTCCGTTTCCTTCTTGTAGTACGCCGGCAGCCTTTCCTTGGCCAGGATGTAGTTTTCATCCCCGTCCCTGACCTTCACATAGGTGATGTCCGCCCCCGCCGCCAGCCCCAGGTTGGACGGAAGGG
>CAZGUL010000467.1:0-2312 GCA_964529055.1 uncultured Spirochaetaceae bacterium | reverse complement strand
TGGCCGAACGCTTCGAGTCGCCGGTGGGAAGGGTTTTGAACCGTTCCGGGTCCTCCCCGCCTTCGCCGGTGTTCGACTTGCCGCCGAGACGGTTCATCGCCACGGCCAGCGTTTCGTGGGCTTCCTTCGAAATGGAGCCGAAACTCATGGCCCCGGTGACGAAGCGCTTCACGATGTTTTCCGCGGGTTCCACCTCGTCGACCGGGACGCCCTCGGAGGTTCTGAATTTCAGGAGACCCCGCAGGGTCGCCTGCCGGGTCGTCCGGGCGTCCTGCCGTTCGGTGAAGGCCCGGAAATTCTCGGGCCTGTTGTGGCGCACGGCTATCTGAAGGTTCGCGATGGATTCCGGGTCCCACATGTGCTTTTCCCCGTCGGCCCGCCAGGAAATGTCCCCGGGATTGAAATACTCGGTTCCGATGGGAAGGTCCCCCTTCGGGTATGCGAGCTCGTGGCGTTTTTTCGCCTCTTCGGCGATGACGGCGAAACCGATGCCCCCGACCCGGGACGCGGTGCCGGTGAAGCAGCGGTCCACGACCTCCGCGTCGAGCCCGACGGCCTCGAAAATCTGGGCGCCCTTGTAGCTTTCCAGGGTAGAGATGCCCATCTTCCCGAAAACCTTTTTCATTCCCTTTTCCAGGGCCCGGATGTAATTGCCGATGACATCCCCGTCGGAAAGCTCCTGGCGCAGGTTTCCGTCCCGGAGCATCTTCCACATCGCCTCGAATGCGAGGTACGGGTTGACCGCGTCGGCGCCGAATCCCAGCAGCATGCAGACGTGGTGGACCTCCCGGGGCTCGCCGCTTTCCAGCACGATGCCGATCTGGGTCCTCCGGTTTATCCGCACAAGATGCTGATGCACCGCCCCCGCGGCAAGCAGCACCGACAGGGGAATTCTCTCCGGCCCGGCGGCCCGGTCGCTGAGAACCAGAAGGCTGTACTCCTCCGCGACGGCCTCCTCGGCCTCCCGGCAGATACGTTCGAGACACTGAAGCAGCCCCCTTTCCGGCTCCTCCGAGGCGGAATAAGTGATGTCCACGGTCCGGGTTTTCCAGTTCCTCTCGGCCAGGTGTTTCACCGCCGAAAGCTGCTGGTTGGTCAGGATGGGGCTTTTCATATGCAGGCGGTGCGCCTGGGACGGCACGGTGTCCAGCAGGTTGCCTTCCGGCCCGATGTTGGATTCCAGGCTCATGATGACGTCCTCCCGGATCGAGTCGATGGGAGGGTTGGTGACCTGGGCGAAAAGCTGCTTGAAATATTCGTACAGCATCCGCGGTTTTTCCGACAGCACCGCCAGGGCGGCGTCGTTTCCCATGGACCCGAGGGGCTCCTTCCCGGTATCGGCCATGGGCTTCAGGATGAGGCGCACGTGCTCGAAGGTGTAGCCGAAAAGCCTCTGCCGCTCCAGAACCGTGTCGGGTTGAAATCCGCTCCCCTCGCCCCGGGTGTCCAGTTCGTCCAGTTCCAGCTTTTGCTCGTCCAGCCAGCGCCGGTAGGAATTCCTTCCGCAGATATTTCTCTTGATTTCCCCGTCGTCGACGATCCTTCCCTCCCCGAAATCGACCAGAAACATCCTGCCCGGTTCCAGACGCCCTTTCAGCCGGATTTTTTCCGGCGGGACGGACAGAACGCCGGCCTCGCTGGCCATGATCACCATGTCGTCGTCGGTGACGTAATACCGGCTCGGGCGCAGGCCGTTGCGGTCCAGCACGGCCCCGATGACCGTTCCGTCGGTGAAGGCGATCGACGCGGGACCGTCCCAGGGTTCCATGATGCAGCCGTGGAAATCGTAGAAGGCCTTCTTGTCGTCGCTCATCAGGGGATCGTTCTGCCAGGCCTCGGGGATCATCATCATGACCGCCTCCGGCAGGCTCCGGCCGGACAGGTACAGGAGTTCAAGAACGTTGTCGAAGGTGCCGGAATCCGACAGGTCCGGCTCGAGGAGGGGCATTATTTTCCGGAGGTCCCCGCCGAAAAGCGGCGAAAGAAGTTTTCCCTCCCGCCCCCGCATCTTGTTGACGTTTCCCCGCAGGGTGTTGATCTCGCCGTTGTGGCTCATGAGGCGGAACGGATGGGCCCGGTCCCAGCTCGGAAAAGTGTTGGTGGAAAACCGGGAATGGATCATCGCCAGGTGGCTCCCGTAATCCGGGTCTTCCAGGTCCGCGGCGAAATACGGAAACACCTGGGGCGGGGTCAGCATGCCCTTGTAGACGATGACCCGCGAGGACAGGCTGCAGACGTAAAAAGCCGCGCCCCTGTCGATATCGGTGTCCCGTATTTTTCGCGCCGCGTCCTTCCTTACCAGGAAGAGTCTG
>CAZGUL010000466.1:0-2328 GCA_964529055.1 uncultured Spirochaetaceae bacterium | reverse complement strand
TCCCGTCGGTTTTCAGGATCAGGGTGTGGAACCAACCCGCGGCTGCCGCCGCGACGTCGCTCATGATGTAGACCGGCGTGGATTTATTCTCGGTGGTGCCGTCTCCGAGCTGGCCGAATGTGTTCCATCCCGTGGCATAGAGGGTCCCATCTGTTTTCAGAATCAGGGTGTGTACATTCCCCGCGGCAATATCCGAGACCCCGCTCATGACGTATACCGGTGTGGTTTTACTTACAGTGGTACCGTCTCCGAGCTGGCCGTAGTAGTTGGATCCCGTCGCCCAGAGGGTCCCGTCGATTTTCAAGATCAGGGTGTGACCATACCCTGCGGCTACATCCGCGACGCCGCTCATAACGTACACCGGTGTTGATTTACTCTCGGTGGTGCCGTCCCCAAGCTGGCCGTAATCGTTCCGGCCTGTCCCATAGAGGGTCCCGTCGGTTTTCAGGATCAGGGTGTGGAACCAACCCGCGGCTGCCGCCGCGACATCGCTCATGACGGGTACCGGCGTCGATTTACTTTCGGTGGTGTCGTCCCCGAGCTGGCCGTAGGTGTTCGCTCCCGTCGCATGGAGGGTCCCATCTGTTTTCAGAATCAGGGAGTTGTAGCCTGCCGCTGCCGCCATGGCGACGCCGGTCTCGGTCCCGCCTGTCACCTGGACGAACAGATCCGCGCTGCCCGCCCGGGTGCCGTCCGCGCTGAAGGCCGCCGCGTCGATGCGGTAGTAGCCAGGCGCCCAGGAGGTCCCGAACGCGAAGGCGGGGCCTGTTTCCACCGCTTCGGCGTTCACGTACCACACCCAGCTCACGTTATCCGCGTAGTCTGTCACCTCGGCCGTAAGATACAGCACTTCATCGGCCGGCTTCGTCTCCTCGCCTCCCGATATTTCCACCTCCAGCGGCTCGGCCATCTCCGGGGTTATGTTCACATCCAGCGTCCCCGTCGCCCGGTTGATCCGGTCGAAATAAAAGCTGCCGCTCGTCGCCGCGTCAGCCGCGATCCGCGCGATCTCCACCGCGCCCATCACCACGGCCCCGTTGTCCTTGAGCTTCAGCGTCAGGGTGTGGTAGCCGGAGGCGACGTCGGAGGCGGAAAAAGAGGCCGTTCCCGCCGCGCCGTCCACGCTGAAGGGGAGGTCCCGGGCGGCCCCCACGGGAGGAAGAAGGCTCGCCTCCACCTGCGCGAGGTCCACGTCATCCGCGTTCCAGGAGAGGTCGAGGGACAGCGTCCCGAAGCCCGCGTAGGGCCTCACCGTCACAAATACCGCGGCGGAGGTGTTCGATCTCACCACCGCATCCTCCGTGCCGACCCCGATGGGGGTGAGCTCTTCGTTCCGGGCCGTCACCGTCACGATCCAGGGGCCGAAGGCGAGGCCCGAGACCGTGAGGCTCTCCTCTCCGAAGACCTCCTCGGAGAAGCCCGTTCCCCGGGGGCCCGAGCCTTCCACCAGGTAGGAGTCGGCCTCCATGCTGATTGCCGGAAGAAGGGTCTTCGCCGTCAGGGCGGTGAAGTTCACCGTCAGGCTGCCGCCCGAATCGGTGCCCGCCGGGTGGGGGCATCCGGCAAGAATGATTCCCATCGCAAGGACGACGAGGAACGACGCCAGTAACTTTTTCATGATTTTATTCCTCCCGCGGAAGATGCGATTCGTGACAGCAAGAGTTGAAGGGTTATATGCTGAATTATAAGCGATGCCGGCGCGCGGCGCAAATCGCAGGCGGGCGGGGGAGCGGCGGGGCAGGCCGGGGGGCCATCCCTTGCGGACCCGGCTTCCCGGGAGTATGCTCTAACGGACCATGAACGAACCCCTGACCCCGGAAAACGAAAAACTTCTCCTCGAAAAGGCTCTGGCCGCCGCATCGGACACCCGCGTCCTCCTGGCGGAACCGAAGGCGCGGCACCGGGCGGCGGAGGTTTTCGCGTCGGTGTTCGGCGGCGGGCGGGTCCTCGTCGTCGCCGACGAGAACACCTTCGAGGCCGCCGGGCGGGACGTCCGGGACGCGTTCGTCCGGGCCGGGGCCGAAATCGCGGAGCCTTTCGTTTTCCCCCGGGGCATCCACGCCGACCATGCGCTCGTGGACGAACTCGAGGCGGCGATCCGGCGGGAAAAGGCCGTTCCCGTCGCCGTCGGCTCCGGCACCGTCAACGACCTGGCGAAGCTTGCCTCCCACCGGGCCGGCCGCCCGTACATGACCGTCGCCACGGCGGCCTCGGTGGACGGGTATACGGCCTTCGGGGCGTCCATCACCCGGGCGGGTTTGAAACAGACCTTCGACTGCCCGGCCCCGCGGGCGGTGCTTGCCGACATGGAAACAAACGCGTGGGCAC
>CAZGUL010000465.1:0-2334 GCA_964529055.1 uncultured Spirochaetaceae bacterium | reverse complement strand
CTCCATCCGCGGCTCGGAGCCCTCCGTTCCCGGCTGTTCGCCGGGACGCACACGGCGGATTCTCCGGCGGGGACCCTGTCGCCCGGGTGGGCGAAAAAGCTCGGGCTTCCCGCCACGGTGGTCGTGGCCGTCGGTTCCGTGGACGCCCACGTCGGGGCGGTGGGCGGCGGCATCGTGCCGGGGGCCCTGGTCAAGGTCATGGGGACCTCCACCTGCGACATGATCGCCGCCGCTCCGGGGGCGATGAAAAAGGAGCCGGTGAAGGGCATCTGCGGCCAGGTCGACGGGTCGATCCTTCCCGGGATGATCGGCATGGAGGCCGGCCAGAGCGCCTTCGGCGACATCTACGCCTGGTACCGGGACCTTCTGGCATGGCCCCTCTCCCTCCTGCGGGGAGCGAAGACGGGAGATGCGAAGACGCGGAAGGCCCTTGCCGCGGAAATCGGCGGGCGCATCCTTCCGGAACTCTCCCGGGCGGCGGAAAAGATACCCGCCTGCGAGTCGGGACTCCTCGCGGTGGACTGGCTCAACGGCCGCAGAACTCCGGACGCAAATGCCGCGCTGAAAGGCGCTCTGTTCGGACTTTCCCTGGGCAGCGACGCCCCGCGGATTTTCCGGGCCCTGGTGGAAGCCTCGGCCTTCGGATCCCTGGCCATCGTCGAAAGATTCCGCCGGGAAGGGGTCGGAATAAAGAAGGTGATCGCGGTGGGAGGAGTCGCGAAAAAATCCCCCTTCGTGATGCAGACCGTCGCCGACGTTCTGGACATGCCGATCCAGGTCGTCAGGACCGAGCAGCCAGCCGCCCTCGGGGCGGCCATGTGCGCCGCCGCAGCGGCGGGCCTGTACGGGAGCCTGAAGGAAGCCCAGAAGGCCATGGGCGGCGGCTTCGAAAAAACCTACGTTCCGGACAAAAAGAAGGCGCGGACGTACCGCGCCCTGTACGACGCGTACCTCAGGGCCGGAAGGTTCATCGAAAACGAGCTGCGGATTTAGCGCCGGCTGCGATTAATTTCTTTACTTATCCGCCCCCCTGCCGATAATCGTAGGGAGGAGTGCGGTGTATGAACAACATAGACGCCGTAAATCAAAATCAGAACCTGCTCTTGACTTTGCTGCTGGAGTCGGCCTTGAAGCCGCAGGAGATAACGGAAAAAGCCGCGGCGGCCAATCCGCCGGCCGCGGAGGCTCCCAAGGCTGATCCCAAGGGCGACCGCGTGGATCTGCTCATCTAAGTCTGTCGGCGCGCTGATTCTTGGTTTCCGGAAGTGCGAAAAAACGGGATGCGGCACGATTTCCCCTCCGCCGCGTCGGACTATCTTTTCCTCGTGGATAAAGGTTACCCCGAAACGCCGTCGGTGCGTCTGGTGGGCGACCGTTACCGCCTGTCCAGGGAAGAACGGACGATGCTGTTCCGGGGCGTCTGCCCCGCGCGGAAAGCCCGGGAGCGCCGCGAAAAACTGTCCCCCGTCCCCTGTTCCCCCGAAATCTGCTTGGACGGCTACAATGTCCTCTTCACGATTTTGAATTACCGGCAGGGCAGGAAGCTCTTCGTCGCTTCCGACGGTTTTCTCCGGGACGCGGGAAGCCTCCACGGCAGGGTGAGCGACCAGGACCTTCTGGCGGAAATCGCCCGCGACCTTTTCGGTTTTCTCCGGGAACGGGGGGCGGCGGCCGCGACCGTCCTGCTGGACGCCCCGATCTCCCGCAGCGGGGAGCACGCCGCCCTCTTCCGGGAACTCCTGGCCGGGGCCGGCCTGGGAGGCGGCTGCGAGGTCTGCGCCTCCGCCGACGGCCGCCTCAAGGCACTGCGGCCGGCCTGCGCCGCCACGTCCGACACGGCCATCATCGACGCCCTTCCGGGGAAGGTGTACGACCTCGCCCGCGACTACCTGGAAAGCCGGTACGCGGCCCGGTTCTTCGCGTTCCCGGGCCCCGACTAGGTATCAGCCTTTTTCGAATTCCAGAACGATTTTCAGGATGCGCCGGATCGGCTCCGCGGCGCCCCACAGGAGCTGGTCGCCCACGGTGAAGGCCGTCAGGAATTCGGGCCCCATCTTCATTTTATGGATCCTGCCGATCGGCACCGTCAGGGTGCCGGACACCGCCGCGGGGGTCAGGTGCTTCAACGTTTCATCTTTGGTGTTGGGGACCACCTTGACCCACTCGTTGGAGCCCGCGATGATCTTTTCGGCTTCCGCGACGGATATGTCCTTCTTCAGTTTTATCGTGAGACCCTGGCTGTGGCACCGCATGGAGCCGACGCGGACGCAGATGCCGTCCACCGGGATCGGATTCCCGGTTCCCAGGATCTTGTTGGTTTCGGCGAAACCCTTC
>CAZGUL010000464.1:0-2337 GCA_964529055.1 uncultured Spirochaetaceae bacterium | reverse complement strand
TAGACGTTCATACAAGGGTCCTCCAAAGCAGATTTGAAAGCGCGTTCCCGGACGACACGCTCACGCCGCCGCTCCTTTCCGTTTCACCACGAAGCGGTCGAAAAGCAGCCCGGCGGCGACAAGGGCAAGGCCGATTCCCGCCTGCGCGCTGCCGGGGAAAAGCAGGAGTACGCCGCCCGAAAAAATCGCGAACTTTGCCGGATACGCGATCCCCGCCGGCGGAAGCCCGAACAGCGCGAACGCTATGGATACCGCACCGACCGCCGCCGTCGCCCCGTGGGACAGCACGCTGGCGATGTCGCTGCGTCCCACCAGGGCCGGGTTCAGCATGAAAAAGAAGGGCAGCAGGAAGGCGACCGCGCCGAGCTTCACGGAGGTGAACCCCGTTTTCACCCAGTTCGCCTTGGCTATCCCCGCCGCGGCGACCGCAGCCGTGCAGGTGGGGGGCGTGACGCCGCCGAGTATGGCCCAGTAAATGAAGAACAGATGGGCGGCCACCACGTCCACGCCGAGCTTGAGAAGGGGCGGAACCAGGATGGACACCGACAGTACGTACACCGGGACCACCGGAAGCGAGGTGCCCAGCAGAAACGGCACGATGGTGGCGACGATGAGGGAAAGATAGAAGTTGGTGCCGCCCAGGCTCAGGATGATGCCGCTGATTTTCGGCGCAAGGCCGGTGATCCCGATCAGGTTGACCAGCATGCTGACCGAGACGAGGATCGGCACTATGCGCGCGACGTCGAGCCCGCCTTCCACGACGGCGTTCTTGATCAGCACCATCGTCGCTTTGAAGGATTTGTCCTTTATCCCGATGATGATGAAGACGACGAGGGACGAAACGCAGGCGTAGAACCCCGCCCGGATCAGGGGCTGGCCGTAACCGATCATGACCAGCAGGAACCCGGTGGGAAACACCAGCCCGGCGAGACGTTCGAAGGTCAGGATGTCCTTCCATTTCGGGATTTCGTCCCTGGGCACCGAGGAAAGACCGCGGCGCTTGGTCTGGAAATGAACGCCGAAAAAGACGCCGAGATAGTACAGAACGCAGGGCAGCGTCGCGTAGGCGATGATGCGCAGGTAGGACATCTCCAGGAATTCCGCCATCATGAAAGCGGTGATGCTCATGATGGGAGGCGTGATGCCGCCGCCGCTGGACGCGATTGCCTCCACGGCGCCGGCGAACTCGGGTTTGTATCCCAGGCGCTTCATCATCGGGATGGTGTAGTTGCCCGTCACCATGACGTTCGCCACACTCGAGCCGGAGATGCTCCCGAACAGGGCGCTGGAAACCACCGCCGCCTTCGCCGGGCCCCCGGAAAAACGGCCCGTCAGGGCGAGGGCCAGGTCGATGAAGGTTTTTCCCCCGCCGGTGGCGGACAGGAAGGACCCGAATATTATGAACATGGCGATATACGTCGCCGACATGCCGGTGACGCTGCCGTAAATGCCCAGCGGCGAGTAATACAGGGAATTGATGACATAGCCGAGATCGATCCCCCGCAGCTTCCACATGCCGGGGAAATAATCGCCGGTGAAAATGTAGACAAGAAGCACGCCGACCAGAACGGGGATTGCCCAGCCAACGCTGCGGCGGGCGGAATCGAGAACCACGACCGCGAGGGCACCGCCGACGACGAGATCGACGATGGACGCCCCGCCGGGGTTGGCGTACATGTCCAGGGCCTTGAAGACGGCGTTGACGTTTCCGGCGATGACGACGAGGATCAGAAACGCATCGACGATCGAAATGCCTTCCCCGGCCTTTCCCTCATCCTTTTTCCGGAACGGAAAATTGAGCAGGGCGAGAGACACGCCGAGGCCCACATGCACGGCCCGGAACTGGATATCAATGACCTCGAAAAAAATCGGCACCACAAGCTGTATCGCCGCCAGGATGAACCCGCCGTAAAACAGGATGTTCCGTTTTATATTTCCCCCGCTGGCACTCATGCTTTTTTCCTTTTGAAGGCGGACCGGAAATCCGGTCCGCCCGATTGATCCGCGGGTCATTCCCGCGCCGCGTCACCTTGCCTTGTATTCCGGGGGAATGAACTTCGCAGGAACGTCGATTCCCCGTTCCTTCGCGAACTGCACGAGGCCGGCATGGGCGGGCACGACCTCTTCCCAGTCGGCGGCGTACTTGAAGTAGTCCGCGATCGGGTCCCAGCCCTTCGAAGGGGTGTATGCCGCGTTGATGTCCGCCAGGTTTTCGAAGTAGGCCTTCACGATTTTGTAACCCAGTTCCTGGCTCATCTTCGAAGAGGCGATGCCGCCGGCGATGGCGGATTCCTCGTAGAAGGGTCCGGCGTCGGGGAATTCCTTGATGCCGCCCTT
>CAZGUL010000463.1:0-2344 GCA_964529055.1 uncultured Spirochaetaceae bacterium | reverse complement strand
AATTCATAGTAACTTCATCTTTCGTTCATTCAGCTCACGTAAAAACAGAAAAACTACCGTGTTAAGGAACGACATGGAATCTTTCTCCGGAATACGGACGAGAAAATCGAATTCCCGGAACGCTACGTGAAGGGTCTCTTCGACGTGTATTCCCGCCTCGGCGCCTACGCCGGAATAAGCGGCAGCCTTCCGGGAATCGCGCCCTTCGCGAAGACCCTGACCTTCGACGGCGGAATAGGAGTCAGCCGGAACCTGTATTTCGGCCAGTCCGGCCTGGGAGGGGACTACACACCCTACTGGAACGACGGCGACGACATCCGCGATTTCTGGAACACAACGCGGATCGGCGCCGTCGAAATGCCGTTCCGGTTCGGCGGGACCGCCTCGCTTTCTGCAGTTTTCGGCAAACTGAACGCCAACGTCCTGCTGGAGACCTTTTCCGATCCTTACGTCAACGAGGATTTTCTGGACCGGAAGGAGCAGATCGACTGGGCACAGCTCATGGAAGGGGTTCTGGAAGAGGAGCCCACGGTCATTCTGAAGGACCGGCTGACCTGGAGGTTGGACTCGTCCTACATGCCGTCGGTGACGACCCTCGCGCCCCTGGTCACCAGCCTCAACCTGTCCCGTTTTCTCGTTTCATTCGACTGGCGGAGCAAGGAAATACCCAAGTACGATCCGGACAACCCCATGGTGCAGCTTTTGCCGGATTACGCGGTCACCGATCCGACCCGGCGTTTTTACTACCCCGACACGGTGACAGCGCCCGAACTCTCGCTTCAGATCGGCGGAACCCTGCTTTCATCCGAAAAGCGGCCGGTTTCCCCACCCGCGAAGCAGGAGCCTCCCCGGAAGGAGGGAGAGAAGGAGGACGGGCTGCGGCCGCCGTGGACCGACGAGGAAACGGCTCCGGATGAAGCGGGGGAGGCGGAGAATTTCAAACTGCCGGAATTACAGAAGGACATTCCGCTGCCGGCACCGCCCCGGCCGCTGGGATATACGGTTTCCTATCAGATCCGGCCGAAGACCGTCTACCAGTTCAAGACCGACGCGAAAGACTGGGACCTGCCGCAGGACATCCGGTACTCCTTCGCCTACGCCACCCTGACGTTCGAGAATACCGCCCAGGTCATGTACGATCTGAAATTCTACGGGTCGCTGCTTCAGACGAAGGGGAGCCTGGGTTTCACCTCCCAGTATCAGGACATCGATTACAAGACCGATTCCCTGACCGCCGCCGAGAAAAGCAGCCTGGATCTCCAGGCGTACAGGTATACGGCGATGAACCTTTCCCACAATTTCGACGCCGCCGCCTATCCGCTTTTCATGACCGACATGTTCAAATCGGTCAACCTGCGGTACCTGCTGCAGACGTCCCTGTACAAGAGGAGCTTCGATTCCCTCAGCGGTTCGGAACCGGTCTACAAGGACGAATTTCTCACCTTTTCCCGAACCATGGTCACCGCGCACAGGGCATCGATGGATCTGATCGCCGAAACGCTCCCCGTCACTCCGAAAATCCAGATAGCCTACATCTGTCCCCCGCTGGACGAGGTGTTTTCGGTGTCCGGCGGTCTTGTGACAGGCCCGTTGACGAGCACGGTGACCTATCAGACAAGGAACGAGGCGGACCGGTGGCGCAGTCAGCCCCTTTCCGTCGACGAGAATCTGAAGATCGGCGATAATTTCGAATTCCGGACGATCTACCTCTACGACTTCAATGAGGATACGCCGTACTCGCTGACCTCCAGCGCCCGGCTCTGGTACCTGACCGGGAATTTTCAGGCCAAATATACCGAGCCGTACACCTATGCCGGGGCCGGCAGCGGCTGGCTGAAGAAGGCCGACAAGGAGTTCATTCCCTCGTCGGCCGCGGTGGGACTGAAATACTCGCTGAAACCCGAACCTGTCTGGAAAAACCGGGTTCTGCTGTCGGCGGACGTCACCGGCGACTGGCAGATGAACCTCGTCCAGTACACCGAAGCGGCCCTGACTTTCGGTCTGACCTTCACGTTTTCGATTCACCGCTTCCTGGACGTGAAGTTCAGTTCCCTGTCGAAGAACACCATGATGTACCAGTATTTTCCCGGCTACGCCGAAGGGGTGGGGCGGGAGTGGAGGAACCCCCTTACGGACCTTCTGAAGTCCTTCAATTTCTTCAATACCGACGACCGGTACGAATCGAATTTCAAGCTTTCCACGATCTCCTTCGAGGCGGTCCATCACCTGGACGACTGGGACCTGTCGGTGGCGTACAGCGGGAAACCGGAACTGGTGACCGACGCGGGCGGAGTCAAGGATTTCATCTGGAAATCCGAGCTGGGGATCGCGCTGCGGTGGAAAC
>CAZGUL010000462.1:0-2349 GCA_964529055.1 uncultured Spirochaetaceae bacterium | reverse complement strand
ACGCGAGGGCGCAGAGGCGCGGAGGTGAAGAAGGAAAAAAGGGAGAAAAGACGGGGCGCCGGGGAGCGCGGGGGGTGCCATTCCTTTTTTTATTCTTCCTTTGCGTCCTTTCGTCTCTGCGTTAAAATCTTCGGCGTTATTTCCCCGCGATCGCGATGCCCGCTCTTTCGCAGGCCGCATGGAGTTTTTCGTCCCGTGTCGCCAGGGGAAGGCCGAGGCGGAGGGCGAGCTCCAGGTAGGAAGCATCGTAAGAGGACAGACGGTACTGCAGGCCGAGATGGAACAGGGTCGCGTCGACGGCGGGGGATGATCCGATGTTCCGGTCGATCGGGAGGGAAAAGACGAGGTCGAGGAAACGCCGGGCCGCGGCCGCGCCGATCCTTCCGCGCCGCTCCGCCGTCAGCATGACATTGGCGATCTCCAGCGGCCACACCGGGGGAACCGCCGCCCTTTGCGTGGACAGGGATTCCAGGATGGATCGCGAATAATCGTCGGTTTCGTCGGTAAAACACCAGGACGCCGCGACGGAGCAGTCCAGAACGAAGCCGCTCATTCGCGCCCTTCCTCGATGAGGGTTTTCATGGAAAGGCCGTCCAGCTTGTTTTTCGCGGCGAGCCGGAGGATTTCCCGGATCGTTTCTTCGGGTTTCGCGGGGTCGGAGCTGTCCACGGGTTCGAGGCGCGCAGCCGGCGTCCCGTGTTTCGTTATGATGATCCTTTCCCCCTTCTCGACTTCAGCCAGGAGAGCGGAAAAGTGGGTTTTTGCGTCAAAGGCGCCGACGGTTTTCATGATACCTGCCTCCAAGGTTATAGACTAGTCTATGACTGGTTTTAATATACGGTAAAACGGCGTGAATTTCAAGTCAGCGGCGGATGAGGAAGGAAATAACGCAAAGACGCAAAGGCGCGGAGGGAAGAAAGCTTAAGAAATCTGGACCTTTAAGCATTTAAAAATTCATCAGTGCCTATCCCGGCTTGTTTTAAGATTGCTGTCATCGTGCCTTCCGGAATATCTCCTGGATGATTTGGAATGGTGGTTCTCAAACGTGTTTTCGGGTTCCACCAGATTTCATGGCTGCCCCGGGCCTGGCGGTCGAATTCAAATCCGAATTTTCTCAGTTTTTTGACAGCCTTCATGTAATCGAAGCCGGCCAATCTCCCCATGTCAAATCCCGACGGCCACTTCAAGTTCTATTTTCCCCGAAATGGGACGCAGGGTTTTGGGGAGCGGGTCGCCGTGGTCGATGTACGATTCTATGAGTTTCCTCGCCACATCCTGGGCGATCTCCACGGTTTCGGGAATCGTTCTTCCCTGAGCCACCAGGCCGGGAATATCGTCCGATTCCGCGAGAAACTGACCGTTCTCAACCCGGGATATTCTCAGGCGGATGGAAAATTGTTTATCCATGATTTCAGTATACACTGCAAAGTATGCGAAAACAATCCGGATGGATGCCTGCGGATTTCTTCCGCTGCCGTCCTCCGTCCCCGGGTTGACAAACACCCATAAATAGTATTAATAATAATACTATGAAGAATACTATAACGGCGAACGAGTTGAAGACCCAGGGAGTCACGCTGCTCGATAAAGTCACGATGGACTGCGGCGAGGCGGTTATTTCCGTGCGCGGGAAGACGAAATACGTGGTCCTGACCGTCGAGGAATACAATCGTCTGCGGGAATGCGAACTGGAAACCGCGATTTTCGAGGCAAAAAAGGACCTGGAAGAAGGCAGGACCGTCCAGGAATCCGTGGACGAGCATCTGCAGAGAATAACCCGTGACTGAAATCATCTACACGGAAAGCTATATACGACGGGCAAAAAAGTTTATCAAAAGACATCCCGAGCTTCTGGGCCAATATGAAAAGACTTTGAGACTTCTGGAGATCAATCCCGCTCATCCGTCATTGCGGCTGCACAGGCTTTCGGGAAAATTCAAGGATTTGTACAGCGTGTCGATAAATTTCAGTTTCCGCATCAGCATGGAGTTTTACATCAAGGAAGGGACGCTCATCCCGGTCGATGTGGGGTCTCATGACGAAGTCTACGGCGGACAGGGCTGACGTTTTTCCCCTTTAACTTCTTCCTTCGCGTCACCGCGTAATATTCATGGAAATAACGCAAAGGCGCGGAGGGAGGAAAAGAGTGTAACGCAGAGACGCAAAGGCGCGGGGGGAGGGAAGAGGGGAACGCGAAGGCGCGGAGGGAGGAGGGGTGATGGGAGGCCACCATTCAATTATTTTTCTTCCTTCGCGTCTCAGCGTTAAAATTCTGCTGTTGGATATTCCTTTGCCGTCCTCCGTCCCCGTCTTGACCGGAGGCGCCCGGGGGCCGTAATGTGGTGGCGC
>CAZGUL010000461.1:0-2351 GCA_964529055.1 uncultured Spirochaetaceae bacterium | reverse complement strand
TCCCTGGACATCGACCCGGAATACTTCATCGACAAGGTCATCGAGGACATTCTCTTCCTCGACAGCGCCCTGTTGCGCACTTTCGCCTCTCTGAAGGCGAATTTCTACCTCATAAAGCGGGTGGAACACCTGCGGGGCCTCCTGCGGACGGACAGGAATTTCCTCGATCTCATCGATTCCGTCCTGGAACGGAAATTCGCCTTTTCCTCCCACCTGGAGCCGTTTTTCGAGAAATTCCGCGTCTCCCGGAGCGAACACCTCGCGGCCTCCGGGGACATGAAGAGGCTCCTGGAAGAATCCCGGGAAGAGTCCTCCCACGGCGAAGACATCATCTCCCCCGCGGAATTCCATTTCCTCCTCAAAGAGGACGAGAACCGGGAAGAAACGTGAATCCCTCCGTCAGTTTTACCAGGTCCTTCCTTTCCACCGCCGGCACCTCGTTCTGCCGGAGCCACTCGGGCTTAATGTATCCCCAGGACGCGAGGTAGGGCCGTATCCGCGGGTCCTTCCGGGCCGTCAGCAGGTGATCGAGCTGATCGTCAACGAATAGGGCCTCACAGGCTTCCCCGCGGGGAAGAACGCCCTCGATGATCTGCAGTTTCGTCCTTCGGCCGGGAAAGAGGATCCGTTCGATGTCCCAGGAAATCCGGTGATGGGACAGGATTTCCCGGATGAATTCGGGCTTTTTCGTGGACAGAATGTAAAACCGGGGATTATCCGAGACCCTCCGGAGGATTTCCGGCATCCCGGGAAACAGAGGGTTCAGGTCGAGCCAGAAATCCCTGTCCTCCCGCAGAACCTCCTCCCGGGCGCGGTAAAAAAGGCGGCCGTAGTTTTCCATCGTGTCGTGTCCCGCCGCGGCGATTTCCCTGTCCAGGACTTCCTGGGACGTGACGTCGACTCCTCGTGCGATCATGTCCTGCAGGAGAATGTAGTCCTCCCCCGCGCGGATGAAGGGCCGGAAATGGTAGAAAAGCTCCTTTTCCCGGAGGGAGACGGACGTCACCGCATCGCCGCGGAGAAACTCGTGGTACGCCCGGTGGGAGCTCAGGAAACACTCCGGCACCGAATCGCAGACGACGCCGTCAAAATCGAGAAAGAAATACGAACATTTCATGGGGGACACCTTCACTTTTTTGTCCCGCACGTGTCAATACCGCCCTTCCGTCCTTGCGCAGGTTCCCACGTTTCTGTAGTATTCCTTCATGCAGGACACGCAGCAGTCGGATATTAAAAAAATCGAGGAGCTTTCACTGCTGTTCGAGATCAGCCAGATCCTCGACCAGAGCATGGACATCCGGCAGATCGTCGAACCGGTGCTGAAGGCCATGGCAGACCGTCTCGGCATGATGCGGGGCACCATCACGATACTGAACCGCCAGACCGGGGAAATTTTCATCGAGGCCGCCTACGGATTGTCGGCGAGCCAGAGGGAAAAAGGCAGGTACCGGCTCGGCGAGGGAATCACCGGGCGGGTCATCCAGTCCGGGAGCCCGGCCATCGTACCGAAGATTTCCCAGGAACCCCATTTCCTGAACCGCACGGGGGCCCGGAAAAACATCCGGAAGAAGGACATCAGTTTCATCTGCGTTCCCATCAAGATCGGCAACGAGGCCATCGGCGCCTTCAGCGCCGACAGGCTTTTCGAGGAGGACGTCAGCTTCACCGAGGACGTGCGCCTTCTTTCCATCATCGCGTCGATGATCGCCCAGGCGATAAAGCTCAGGCAGACCGTCATCGAGGAGAGGGAAAAGCTCCTGGAGGAGAACAGCCGCCTGCAGGAGGAACTGAAGGACCGGTTCCGTCCGGCGAACATCATCGGCAACGCCAAAACGATGCACCCGGTCTACGATCTGATAGCCCAGGTGTCCCGCAGCGACGCCACGGTCCTCATCCGCGGTGAAAGCGGGACCGGCAAGGAGCTCGTGGCCCACGCCATCCACTACAACAGCCCCCGGGCCGGGAAACCTTTCATCAAGGTCAACTGCGCCGCCCTGCCGGAAACCGTGATCGAGAGCGAGCTCTTCGGCCACGAACGGGGCGCCTTCACCGGGGCGGTGGCCACCCGGAAGGGAAGGTTCGAACTCGCCAACGGGGGGACCATCTTTCTTGACGAAATCGGCGACCTGTCGCCCACAACCCAGGTGAGACTCCTCCGGGTGCTGCAGGAGAAGGAATTCGAGCGGGTCGGCGGCAACGAGACGATCCGCGTCAACGTGCGGGTCATCACCGCGACGAACCGGAACCTGGAAGCGCTGATGGAAAACGGCGTCTTCCGGGAAGACCTGTACTACCGCCTCAACGTCTTCCCGATCCACATCCCCCCCCTCCGGGAGCGGAAGAGCGACATC
>CAZGUL010000460.1:0-2379 GCA_964529055.1 uncultured Spirochaetaceae bacterium | reverse complement strand
CATATCCTACGCGCAGCTGGGAAAGAAAGTCATCCTGATGGACGCCGACCTCGGTCTGGCGAACGTCAACGTGGTGCTTGGCATCATACCGAAGTACAATCTGTACCACCTGATCCGGAAGCAGAAGACTATGAAGGACATCATCATGGACACCAATTACGGAATCCAGATCGTCGCCGGTGCCTCCGGATTCGCGAAGATCGCCAATCTGACGGAGGAGGAGCGGCGCGATTTCGTCAGCGAGCTCCAGGAGCTTTCCGCGGCTGATGTCATCATCATCGACACCAGCGCCGGAGTGTCGAACAACGTGCTGTCCTTCGTCGCCGCGGCGGACGAGGTACTCATCGTTACGACGCCGGAGCCGACGGCCATAACCGACGCCTACGGCATCATCAAGATCATCGCCACCGAGATCGACAACCTGAACCTGGGCCTGAAGCTCATCGTCAACCGGGTTAAATCGGTGATCGAGGGCAGGAAGGTCGCCGAAAGGGTCATCAACATCGCGGGGCAGTTCCTGAACCTGAAGGTGGATTACCTGGGATACGTCTACGAGGACCCGACCGTGCAGAACGCGGTCCTGCGGCAGAAGCCGTTCATGATAGTGGATCCGAAGGGAAAAGCGAGCATCTGCCTGAAACACATCGTCTCCCGCCTGGAAAAGGTGGAATACCGGGACGGGAACGGCCTGGGAAGTTTTCTGAAAAAACTGCTGGGAGGTAAAGTCGGCGGATAACCACCGCGGAACTTGTTGACTCATGCGGAGTTATTTCTCATAATCGGAGAGGGGATTCTATGGATACAAGCTGGAGAACGGGCGCCGTCTGCGCCGCCGCCGCTTTCGGGATTTCCGTCCTTTTCGGAATCATCGGCGGCGTCGGTTTCGGGACCCTGCTCCTGCGGGCCGCGGCCGGGGCCGTCGTTTTCGCCGGACTGGGGACCGGTGCGGTGCTGATCGCGCGGCGTTACCTTCCCGAACTGTTCTCCGCCGGTTCCGACGTCCCGGGCGAAGGGATCGACATCATCATTCCCGACGTCAATCCCCACGCGTCGGCGGACGATTCCACCGACGAATCCGGGCTCTTTTCCCTGTCCGGAGCGTCCGATACTCCCGGCCCGGAAGGCGGCGGGGGTGCTTCCGAAGAAGCGGACGACCTGGTGGAGGAACTCGAGGAAATACCGCGGACTCCTGCCGGGGGACCGGGGATCAGTATCCGGGAGTCCTCGGACGCGGATCTGGAACCAGTCGAGGAACTGGACGTTCTTCCCGACGTCGGCGAACTGGAAAAGTCCTTCGCCGCGCCGATCCGCGGCGAAACCCGCGGGGGCGGGTCTTCCGGCGGCGCGGCGGATGGCGGAGCGGGGGATCCCGCCTTGCTGGCGAAAGTTGTGCAAACGATACTCCGCAAGGAGAAAGAGGGATAGGGCGGTGGGGGACAATCTCTTGGAAGAAAAATCCGAAGACGAACTCTGGCGTGTATTCAAGAAAACCAGGGACCCGAATATTCGCGACGCTTTCGTCAAGCAGTACGCCCCGCTGGTCAAATATGTCGCGGGCAAGATAGCCGTCAGCATGCCGCACAACGTGGAATTCGACGATCTCGTCGGCTTCGGCGTGTTCGGACTTTTTGACGCGATAAAGAAATTCGATCCCGACAAGCATGTCAAATTCAAGACCTACGCCGTCACCCGGATTCGGGGGGCGATTTTCGACGAACTGCGTTCCATCGACTGGGTTCCCCGGTCGGTGCGGCAGAAAAGCCGCGAAGTCGAGGACGCGATGCGCCACCTGGAGTCTTCCCTGGGACGCTCCGCCAGCGACAGGGAGCTCGCCGGAGCGATGGGGGTGTCCGTCAAGGAATTCGAGAAAACCATGCTGAAAATTTCCGGCACGTCCATCCTCTCGCTGAACGACGTCTGGTACACCGGGGAGGACAACGACAAGGTTTCGATCGCGGACAGCATCGAATCCCCCCACAGCCTCAATCCGGAAACCATCGTCGAAAAGGAGGAGATCAAGCGCGTGATCGTGAAAACCCTCGACGAGCTGCCTGAAAAGGAAAAAAAGGTGCTCGTTCTCTATTACTACGAGGACCTTACGCTGAAGGAAATAGGAAAGGTCCTGGACGTGACGGAATCCCGGGTTTCCCAGCTTCACACGAAGGCCATCATGCGGCTCCGGGCCAAACTCACGAACATCAAAAAAGGAATCATGTAGGAATGGTAACCCTCGAACAGGTTCAGGCTTTCATGCGGGCCCAGGCCGCCGAAGACAGAAACAGGCGGCGTGTTCAGTCTTCCGGGGCGACGCTTGAGGAAGCCCTGAAGCAGGCCGCCATCGAACTCGGACTTCCGTTCAAGAGCGTCGAATACGAGGTC
>CAZGUL010000459.1:0-2382 GCA_964529055.1 uncultured Spirochaetaceae bacterium | reverse complement strand
GAACTCCTGCCGGGTCAAGGTGGCGCAGTGACTGCTCGAGTCTGCCGGTTTTGTCCACGGCCTTTTGAAGTACATTCCTGGCCGAGCGGCGGAGTGTCTCGGTTTGGTATCCCAGTTTGTCATGGTTGACCCTTACAACCAGTCTTGCGGTGGCGGCAGTACGGTTCTGAAATGACGAGAGTTGTTCACCCGCTGCATCGAGAGCTCCTGTTACCGCTGATGCCATATCGCCTGCCATACCAATTATCGTGTTTTCGCATTCAAGTGTTCTTTCGATCAGGAATCCTGCAACGGCAGTAGGAGTCTTCAGAGCTTTCCATGCCACCATGTCAGTGACAGACTGGTCCTTCTCGTGCCCGATGCCAGTCAGGACAGGCAGGGGAAACTGGGTTACATGAAATGCTATCGCATAGTTGTCAAACCAGCTCAGGTCTGTTGTGGAGCCGCCACCCCTGATGATTGCCACTGCGTCATACCTCCATGTTTCCTCTGCAATTCTGTCAAGCGCTCCTATGACAGAGGCCTCTGTTTCTTCGCCCTGCATGACTGCCTCGAAGAGAGTGGCTTTGAAAACATATCCGTAAGGATTATGAAGTAGATGATCGGTGAAGTCCTGGTACCCGGCAGCCTTTGATGAGGATACAACTGCAATATTCCTTGGGTATAAGGCAAGGGGTAGTCCGGAGTTCATGGAGAGCACACCTTCGGCGGTCAGCCTGCGTATGACTGCTTCGCGGCGAAGCGCCATATCACCTGCAGTGTAGGCAGGATCAATGTCTGAGATGTTCAGGCTGAGTCCGTAGAGCTCATGGTATTCGACGGTGGCCCTGAAGAGGATGATTATTCCGGCGCGAAGGGGTATGCCGGTGCTGGCATTAAACAGGGTGTTCAGTGACCTGTATTTTGATGCCCAGATGGTTGCCCGGGCCCTTGAGGTGATCCTGCCGCCCGGAGTGTCACTTCCGGTGAGTTCAAGGTAACAGTGTCCTGCCGTATGAACCTTCATCTCGGCTATTTCGGCAACCACCCAGAATGCGTCCGGCAGGGCTTCATAGATCTTGTCCCGGACCAGCCCGAGAAGTTCGGTCAGTGATATTTTGGCATCGTGACTCATCTGTCTGTACGGATCATTTTAAAGACCTTCTTCTCCTTGTCTGTTACTATCCTGACAAGATAGAGACCCTGTGCCAGGCTGCCAAGCCCGTCAATCCTGAATGATCGTGCAACAAAGGTCGGGAAGTGTCTTTTCAGGACTGTGGTGCCATCTACCCCGGCTATAGTCACGGACAGTGAGCCCGGGGGCTCAAGGAACCAGAAAAGAATCTCATCAGTGAAAGGATTGGGTCCAATGCTCATTGTCACCTCAGGCCTTAATGTATGTTCATCCTCGAGAAGCCTGAGGGCTTTCAGAAAGTCAGGCAACCCGTAACCGTAAAGAGAGTCGGGTGAAGAGTACCTGTCACAGCTTTCATGGAGAGCATTGATAAGGTCAACCGGTGAGGCTTCAGGGACAGCCTGCATCAGGGAAGCAGCCAGGCCGCTGATGACGGGGCATGAAAAAGAGGTTCCGCTGCTGCTGTACCACACCCCGGGCTCGCACTGAACGGGTATTAAGACCCCCGGCGCTACCATGTCCGGTTTGACCCGGCCATCGGATGAATAACCGGCTGATGAGAAGTCGGAAATGGAGAGGTCATGGTTCAGTGCACCGATGCAAAGTACGCTGTCCCCGTCAGAGGGGGCAATTATACGGCGCCATTCCTTGATTCTCTCGTTGCCGGCGCTGTTAACAACGAGTATCCCCTTTGAGACAGCCATATCCGCTCCCATTGTAATAAAAGGTCTGTCGCCATCCATATCACTGAATGAGTAATTCATCGAAGGATCATCAAAAGCAAAGTATCCGAGGGATGAGGTTATGATGTCAGCACCGGTGCTGTCAGCATATTCCGCGGCGGCAATCCAATAGTCCTCTTCAACGGGAAACTCGGAAAAAAAGTCTTCAGTCCGGAGTAACAGATAGTCTGCTCCCGGGGCAGTGCCATTGATGATACCCGGCAACGACCCTGCAAGGATTGAAAGTACTAATGTGCCATGGTGGTAATAATCATAAACAAAGTTGCTGTCGTTAATGAAATCATAGGTGGCAATTATGCCGCCTCTCTTTCTGAGTGGTTCAAGAGCTTCTATTTTATCAGCATTTGGGAATCCGGCATCGAGAACAGCAATTGTTATGTTGCGGCCTGTAAATCCTGACTCATGAAGCACGTTTCCGTTGAGCGGGAGCCGGGGGTCAAAGGCTTCAGGATTCGCTTGCAGTTCGGTTATGCCGTATTTGCTGTAGTTCGTTTTGACAGGATCAACCGGATGCTTTACCAGCTG
>CAZGUL010000458.1:0-2411 GCA_964529055.1 uncultured Spirochaetaceae bacterium | reverse complement strand
GGATGGGCGAGCGCGGCTTCACCATGGAGCGGCTCTACAACATCCGCGAGGGGTTTTCCGCGAAGGACGACCGGCTGGCCAAGCGGTTCACCCACGAGGAGCAGATCCCCGGCCGGAAGAAGACCGTGGTCCCCCTGGCGAAGATGCTGCCCAGGTACTACCGCCTCCGGGGATGGGATGAAAACGGCGTTCCGACCCGCCGGACAGTGAAGAAACTCGATCTTGAATTTACGGATGCCGCCCCTGAGTGCCCGCGGGTGCAAACGGGCAAGGAGATCGGCGGACTGCCGATTGCGGATGTCCCTGCAAGAGGGGAGACCGGGGCATAGAACGACTGCCGGTCCGGATGGTGCGGCGGGATCACCGGCCGATGCCGGGGTCTCGGGACTTCGCCACCGGGAGCGCCGGGGAAGGGGAGACGACCATGAAGGGATTTGTTTTTTGGACGGGTTGGATGAACGTCCTCGGGGGAATCCTCTTTGCCGTGCCGGGCGCGCTCGCGCTGGCGGGCATCGAGACGCCGGCGAACCGCTTCTGGCTCCTGCTGCCGGCCCTGTTCCTCGCGTTTCTGGGGATCATCCTGGTGTATTCGTCCCGGGACCTGGTGAACCGCGCCCCCATCGTGTTCTGGGACGGCTTCTCGCGCGTCGCGGCCTTTGTCCTGTTCGTGTGGTACGGTCTCTGCGCCGGCATGGGCATCATGGTGACGGTCCTGGGCGTCGTCGACCTGGCCATTGCCCTCGTCTATTTCATCGGGCTTCCCCGCGTCCTGGGCCGGGGCTTCCCGGACATCCTTTTCGACCGGCGGGAAACCGCGCCGTAAAAAAAGCTGGTTCCATCCCTCCGATCGCCGTATGCTCGCGGATACCTGTCCGGCCACAAGCAGCGCCCGAAACAGGGGCGCCTCCGGAAGGCGGGACCGCTCCGGGTGCCGCCCGTGTCTCCACTGGCGGCCTTTCGTATCGCCCGGGTCGGATCCTCTTGGAAACGAAAAGGAAGATTACCCTGCAAGCATGGAGGAAGCGACATGACCGAACCCGTCAAGACCCCGCCGCCCCCGGAAGAGATCGAGTTCCGGCTGGGAAAGGTCCGCGGCCTGATGGCCCGGGAAGGGCTGGACTGCTACGTCAGCGGGCACACCGACAACGTCTATTACCTGACCAACTTTGCCTACATTCCCTTTGAGCGCCCGTTTTTCCTGGTGATCCCGCTGGAGGGCACCCCCGTGCTGATTCTGCCGGGACTCGAGGTGAGCCACGCGGAAAGCCGCGTCCTGCTCAAGGTGGACTACCGCACCTATTACGAATTCCCGGCGCCCCCGGGGAGGACCTTCACGGACGCGCTCGGGAGCGTCATCCCGGCCGGTGCCCGGGTCGGCGTCGAGTCCTCCCTGGGCCTCGCCCACCAGGCGGTCATGCCCGGGAAACTCAAGGTGGCCGACGTCATCGACGAGGCGCGCCTCGTCAAGACGGATTACGAGGCGGGCCGCATCGCCTACGCCTCGCTCATCACCGATGCCGGGCTGGCCAAGTGCCTGGAGCTGAGCAGGCCCGGCGCCATGGAACTGACCCTGTACGGGGACAGCGTCCGCCACATGATGGGAACGTTCATCATGGAGGTCCCCAACGCCAACCTCCTGGTCTCGAAGTTTCTCTGCGCCGTCTGGCCGGGGAGGCTGTCCGCCCAGCCCCACTCCGTACCCGGCCTCTTCGAGCAGCTGAAAGAGGGCGGCCCGAACGTCGTCATTGTCACGGCCCAGGCCGACGGCTATTCCGCCGAGGTGGAGCGTACGTATTTCCTGGGCGGGGTCCCGGAGGACTGCCGGCGCCCCTTCGAGGTCTGCATGGAGGCCCGCGCTCTCGCGCACGAGCTCGTCAAACCCGGCGCCGCCACGGCCGAGGTGGACGAGGCCGTCCTGAATCTGCTGAAAAGGAGGGGATACGGCGACGCCATCCTCCACCGCACCGGCCACGGCTTCGGAATCACCGGCCACGAGCCCCCGTGGATCGCCATGGGGTCCGGGGACATCCTCGAGAAAAACATGGTGGTGAGCATCGAGCCGGGAATCTACCTGCCGGATGTCGGCGGGTTCCGCCATTCCGACACGGTGCTGGTCACCGGCGACGGGTGCCGGTCCCTGACGGGGGCCCCCGACAGGCTCGAAGACCTGGTTCTGCCTCTTTGACCGGTCGGGTAGCCGCTCGCCGGGATGAATGTGAGATGGGTTATTTCGAGGTGATGACCCAGACGCCCTGCCAGTCGGCAGGCGGGCGTTCGATGAGCTCCCGGCATTTGGCGACGTAGAAGCGCGACGTGGCGTCGTCTTCCTCCAGGCTTTCGAACCGGGCCTGGGCCTCGGCGAATTCGCCCCGGTAGAAAAGGGCGACGGCCTCGGAGAAGCGCCGGATGAC
>CAZGUL010000457.1:0-2428 GCA_964529055.1 uncultured Spirochaetaceae bacterium | reverse complement strand
GTCAGCAACGTGCTGATCCTGGTCGAGCAGGGGCAGGCCCTGATCGTCAACAAGGACTCGCCCTATAAAACGTGGGAGGAGTTCCTCGCCGCGGCGAAGAAGGAACCCGGAAAGCTCACCGTCGGCGTGTCGGGGATCGGCGGAATGTCCCACCTGCTGGCGGAAAATATCAAGCTCGCGGCCGGCATCGACCTGAAGGTCGTCGGATTCGACGGCGGCGCCCCCAGCCGCACCGCCCTGATGGGCGGCCACGTCAGCGCCATCACGGCTCAGCTCGGCGAAGTGAAGTCCCTCGTCGACGCGGGAAACCTCAAGCTTCTCGCCGTCGCGGACGGCAAGAGGAACCCCGTGTTCCCGGACCTCCCCACCTTCAAGGAAAAGGGAATCGACTTCGAACTGAACCAGTGGCGGGCCATCTGGGCGCCCAAGGGTACTCCCGTGGAAATCACCGGGAAAATCGCGGCCGCGTTCAGGAAGGCCATGGATTCCGAAGGCTTCAAAAAACTGATGGCCGACACGGTCACCCAGAACCTTTTCATCGGCCCTGAGGACCTGAAGACCGAGCTCGCCCGGCAGGACGAAAACCTGAAAAAACTCGTCACCGCTTCGGGACTTCTGAAGAAGAACTGAGGAATCCCATCCGCCGCCGGGGGACGCAACGGGAGTCGTCATGATCGAAACGCTGTCGACCTTCTTTGATCCGCTTCTGTTTCTCATCATGACCGGCGGCGTCGTTTCCGGCCTCGTCGTGGGGGCCATTCCCGGCCTCTCCGCGACGATGGCGATGGCGCTGATAACCCCCCTCACGTTCTCCCTGGACGGCGCGATCGCCTTTCCCCTGCTGTGCGCGGTGTACGTGGGCTCCATCTCGGGGGGCCTGTACTCCGCTATACTGCTCCGCATCCCCGGCACATCCTCCTCCATCGCGACGACCTTCGACGGCTTTCCCCTGGCGCGGAAGGGCCTCGCAGGCGAGGCGATAGGGGTCGCCCTGGTCGCGTCGTTCATCGGCGGGACCTTCAGTTTCGCCGCCCTCGGCTTTTTCGCACCGGTGCTGGCGCGCTTCGCCCTGAAATTCGGGCCGGCGGAATATTTCGCCGTGTCGCTCCTGGGTCTCAGCACCATCGCGGCGGTGCTGGGCTCCTCGACCCTGAAGGGGCTGGTCGCCGCGGGAATGGGACTGCTTCTCGGCACCGTGGGGCTGGACGTCCTCGTCGGAATTCCGCGCTTCACCTTCGGGATCGTGGAGCTGACGTCGGGCTTCGACATCATGGCCATCCTGATCGGCCTTTTCGCGGTTCCCCAGATCCTCCGCGACCTGGGCGGCCCGGACGCCAACGTCGCGTTCGACGCGAAGATGAAACCCGTCCTGCCGTCAGTGAAAAAACTCCTGTCCTGGTGGGGCAATTTTCTGCGCTCCAGCGTCATCGGGACGTGGATCGGGCTTCTGCCCGGAGCGGGCGGAAGCATAGCGTCGCTGCTGGCGTACGACCAGGCGCGGCGGGCCTCAAAGCATCCGGAAAACTTCGGGGAAGGCGAGCTCGCCGGTGTCGTCGCTTCGGAAACCGCGAACAACGCGGTGATCGGCGGATCCCTCATCCCGCTCCTGACGCTGGGCATCCCCGGCGATACTCCCGCGGCGGTCCTTCTTGCCGCGCTGACCATCCACGGCATCCAGGCCGGCCCTCTCCTGTACACGACGCATCCCGGAACGATCCATTCGATACTCGCGTCCCTGTACTTTTCCAACATCCTGATGCTCGTCGTCTCGTTCATCGGTTCCCGGTATCTCATCCGGGTCCTGAAGTTCCCGAAGCATGTACTGCTCCCGATGATCGTGATGATGTGCGTCGTCGGCTCGTACGCCATCAACCAGAGGATGTTCGACGTCAGGCTGATGCTCGTGATAGGCCTGTGGGGCTACCTGATGGAGACCTATGGCTTTCCGATGGGACCCGCGGTCCTGGGTGTCATCCTCGGTCCCATCATCGAGTCCAATTTCCGGCGGGCCATCCAGATCAGCGGCCGCGGGGCCTGGGACATCGTTCTGCGTCCCATATCCGGCGTCGTGCTTCTTCTCGTTCTGGTGAACTTCCTCTGGCCCTTCATTCAGGCCCGGCGGGCACGCAAAAGGCGCGGCGCCCCGATTTCCGGGGGCACGCCCGACGCGGCCGCCGCCGACGGGAACGACATCCGGCGGTGGACCGGGATCAACCGTATCATGGGCCTGGGCTGCGCCGCCCTGGGAGGCGTTGTCTTTTTCCTGAGCTCCCGGCTGGGATCGACGGCGCTGGAGTCGCCGATCTACGGCCCGGCGTTCTACCCGCGGATACTGGCCCTGGTCATGGCAGCTCTGGGCGCGGCCCTTGCGGTCTTTCCGGTCCAGAAGGGCGATCCGGCCGGCACCGGCGGCGTCAGGAAGAGGCGG
>CAZGUL010000456.1:0-2429 GCA_964529055.1 uncultured Spirochaetaceae bacterium | reverse complement strand
GAAAAAATGGTGAAGGGGGATTTCACCCCCCAGTCGCGTATCAGTCAGCACCATAAGGACCTGACCATAATAAAAAAATATGCCCGGCAGGCGGGGCAGCGCCTTCCCCTGACGGAGGTGCATCTGAAAATCATGGAAGCGGCCATGAATGCGGGGAATGGGGCCAAGGACACGTGTTTCGTTATCGAAGAAATACGGCGGATGAGCCGTGAAAAGAAATAAAGTCGTTCTCGTGACGGGCGCCTGCGGCGGCATCGGCGCCGCCTGCGTCCGGGCCTTCGCGGCCCGGGGCTGTCGTGTCGCCGCGGTGGATATCGCCGGGCCGGAACCGGGTTCCCCGCCGGACACCCCCGCGGACCGGGAGGACGTTCTTTTCCTGCGGGCCGACATCACCTCGGAAAAAGACTGCGCGGAGGCCGCCGCCTTCGTGGAGGAAAAATTCGGCGGCCTGGACGTCCTGGTCAACAACGCGGGGATCATAACCCGGAGCGGCACGGAAGCGACCTCGCTGGATGACTGGAACCGGGTTCTGGCGGTGAACCTCACCGGGGCTTTTCTCGTTACCCGGACCCTGCTTCCGCTCCTCCGGGCCTCGGGCGGCGGAAGGATCGTGAACCTGTCTTCCCGCGCCGCGGGAAGGCCCCACCGCAACGCCGCCCCGAGCTACGGCGCGGCGAAGGCCGCCCTGGTGTACCTCACCCGGCACTGGGCCATGGAATACGGCGACGCGGGAATCCTCTGCTTCGCCGTCTGCCCGGGGCCCGTGAGCAGCCCGATGTTCGAAAAGCTGGATCCGGCGTACCGGTCCCGCATCGCCGGCGAGATGGCGGGAAAAAGGCCCATCGAGCCGGAGGACGTTGCGGACATCGTCGTCTACGCCGCCCTGGACTGTCCCCCGTCGATGACGGGACAATCCTTCCACTGCAACGGCGGGACCTACTGGACGTAGGAGCGCCCCCGTTGAAATCCGGCCGCGATCCGGGATAGACTGCCGGTCTGAAATCACGTTCAAAGGACACCGGATGATGGATTTTTTCTCCTCCGTCCCCTATATCGCGCGGGTTTTCGTCTCCCTTCTCGGGATCCTGGCGGTGCAGAAGCTCACGAAGAGCCTCGAGATCGCACTGGCCGCGGGGGTCGCCGTTCTCGCCGTCTGGACCGGGCATTCCGCGGGGTCAATGGCCGCGGTGTCGGCGGCCCGGATATTTTCCGCGGACAATCTTTTCCTGGTTCTCATCATCGTCGGGGTCATCTGGCTCAGTTCGCTGATGTCCGAGGCCGGGATCATGAAGGACCTGGTGGCGAGTCTCAGAACGCGGCTCTCCAAGAGGGCCACCCTGGCTGCCCTGCCGGGCGTGGTGGGCCTCCTGCCCATGCCGGCGGGGGCCCTCTTTTCGGCGCCCCTTCTGGACGACGCGGACGAGGAAAACCATCTGGACGGCATGGAAAAGGTCCGGATAAATTACTGGTTCCGCCATGTCTGGGAGTTCTGGTGGCCCCTGTATCCGGGTGTCCTTCTCGCCGTCGATCTGTCGGGTCTGCCGATCTGGTTTTTCGTCGTCATGATGCTCCCATTGTATTTCACCGCCCTGCTGGCGGGATACGTCTTCCTGCTCCGGAAGGTCCATCCGGGAAACGGGGGACTCAAGGCGGAGCGGGGAAAGGCCTTTCTGCCCCTGATCCTGCCCACCCTGACGGTCATCGCGGTATACGCCCGCGTTCTGGTACTTTTTCCCGCCGTCGCCGATTTCAACAGGTACCTTCCCATGGTGATCGGCGTTTCCTCCGGCCTCCTGACCCTGCAGATCCAGCGTCCCGCGTCCCTGGCCGTGTGGAAACGGGTCCTTGTGTCGAAAAGGACCGCGAGCCTGGCGGTCATCATCGTTCTGGCCCGGGTCTACGGCGCCTTCATCGAGTCCGAAATGCCCGGCGGCGTTTTTCTGATGGACGCGATCCGCGGGGAGCTCGACGCCTTCGGCATTCCCGTCGCCGCGCTCATAGTTCTGATTCCCTTCGTCAGCGGCCTCACGACGGGCATAACCGTCGGGTACATCGGGGCCAGCTTTCCCGTCATCCTGGGCCTCGCCGGCTCGTCCCACATGTCCGGGGAGTTCCTGTCCACGGTGGTGCTGGGCCATGCCAGCGGCTTCCTGGGCATGATGCTGAGCCCCATCCATGTCTGCCTCATCGTGACCAACGAATACTTCAAGACGAACCTGATGGCGAGCCTCGCGGGGGTTCTCCGTCCCGCCGCCCTGCTTTTCGCCGTGGCCGCGGGGTACGCCTTTCTCCTTTCCTCCTTTGCGTAACGGCGTTTCGGCGCGAAGTTTTCGCGCCGAAACGCGTTTTCCTCTGGCGCCGCGGAACGGGCCCGACTATAATTGAATCAAAGAATAATCTCACAGAAGGGAGAAGATTGTATGAAAAGA
>CAZGUL010000455.1:1215-2443 GCA_964529055.1 uncultured Spirochaetaceae bacterium | reverse complement strand
ACTGCGTTCTCGACGAGCTGGACCATCTGGAATGACTGCCGGATGACTTCCTTGACGATGAAGAACACCGGAAGAACGATGAGGGCGATGGAAAGCAGGGCGAAGGTTCCCGCGACGACCTTTCTCAGGATCGCCGTTCCCCGTTTGTCGGGGGACAGCCGCTTCACGGCACGCTGGTAAAAGGGGTTGACGATGATGAATACCAGAAGCGACCACAGGAGGGTCGAAAAGAACGGGGAGAAAACGGCGAGCAGAAGCAGGGCGAGAAGGGCGAACACGACGAGAAAAATATATTTCTGGATGCGGACCTCTTTCATCGGACCTCCCCGCCGGATATCATATCAAAGATGGAGCGTTTGCGATACACTATACTTGTGCCGGGAGGAACGTATATGAGAAAAATGGCGATATGCGCGGCCGGGCTTGCCCTGCTGCTGGCCGGATGCCTGCAGACGGAAACGAAGATCAAGGTCGACCGGAACGGGGCCGGGACGATCGAACGGACCGTGGTTCTCCGGAGCGACGTGGTCGAGATGATGCAGAGCATGCAGGCCTTCGATCCCGCGAAGAAGGACGCCGGGGTTTTCGACGAAGCCAAGCTCCGCAAGGACGCCGCCAACCTGGGGGAGGGGGTGCAGTTCGTCAGCGCGTCAGCGATCCGGAACAGGATGGGCGAAGGCTACAAAGTGGTGTATTCCTTCAAGGACATATCCCGGATCAGGGTCAATCAGACCCCCGGAA
The DNA here is from genome assembly GCA_964529055.1 of uncultured Spirochaetaceae bacterium. GTDB lineage: Bacteria > Spirochaetota > Spirochaetia > DTKZ01 > DTKZ01 > JAKQWJ01. The sequence continues at coordinate 1,702 of CAZGUL010000455.1, read as the reverse complement.
ACGATCTGCCGAACACGGGAATGGGTTCCGAAGGTCCCGGGGGGTCCGAGGAGTACCTCACCTTCAGCTTCACGAAGGGAAATCCCGCGCGGCTCCAGATCCGTCTGTACCAGGGGGATGAGAAAGAGACCGGCGGGGAAAAAACCGGGGAGTGGGAGGAAGTCGAAGAATCGGAGGATGAGGACGAGGAAGAGGAAGACCCCGCGATGGACGCCGAGATGCTGAAGCAGTTCTACGGGGACATGAAGCTTCTCCTGACCGTCGAAACCGGAAGCTCCATCGTCGATACGAACGCCGATTACCGCGCGGGTACGACGATAACCCTGATGGACATGGATTTCGGGGCGCTGATCAGGAACCCCGAGGCGTTCGAAATCCTGACCCGGAATAAAATCCAGACCCTTGAACAGATGAAGGAGTTTTCCCGGAAATACCCCGGCATCAGGCTGGAAACGAAGGAGGAAGTCGCGGTCCGCTTCCGCTGATT
>CAZGUL010000455.1:0-1205 GCA_964529055.1 uncultured Spirochaetaceae bacterium | reverse complement strand
CCGCAGCCGGTCCAGGGCCCAGCGGGCGGCGTCGCGAAGCAGGGGGTCCGGCCCCGCGGCGAAGGCTTCGATGACCGGCAGAAGGCCCCGGGCACGCTGGTGCGCCGCGGCGAAAATCGCGTTGCGTTTCAGCGCGGCTTCGGATATCCACCCCATGTCGAGAGCCGTCCCCCGGAATACGGTCTTCTTCAAAGCGCCCTCCGCCGCGCCCAGCACCGCGGCGAGCGGTGCGCCGGGGCCTATGACACCGAAGACGGTGTCCGCGCCCGCGGGAGCGTTCCGGTTCAACGGACAGACGTCCTGGCAGGCCTGGCACCCGTACAGGACCGTTCCCCACTTTTCCCGGATGTCCCGGGGGACCTCCGCCGGTTCGGCCGCGAGGCCCTGGATGCAGCGCTTCCTGTCGACAAGGCCGGGGCCGACGATGGCGCCGGTGGGGCAGGCCGAAACGCAGGCGTCGCAGGCGCCGCAGATTTCCCCCGGCGCGGGGAGAGCGTCCCGGCGAACCTCCGCCCGAAGCGTCTCTTCGTCCCCGCCGGAGACGGGAAAGAGAATGCCCCCCAGCACGAAGAGCGATCCTTCCCCGGGCAGGAAGACGAGGCTGTTCCTGCCCATGCGGCCGAGGCCGGAGGCGGCGGCGATTTCCTTTTCCGGGAGCCGTGAATTGCAGAATATCCGGTACGACGGGAAATCGCCCGCCGCTTCCTCTTTCATCAGCGTCCTGAGGCGGACGGTCATTTCCCGATAGAAGTTTTTCTGGGCAAAAGGGGCGACGCTCCCCGCCGGATTTTCCGGGTCCGTTTTCATGCGCTCGCCCCGGCCATAGGGAAGGGCGGTGATCATGACCGTTCCGCAAGCTCCGCGGGCGAAGCGGGGCTCCCGCAGGCCCAGCCGGGTGGCGGCGGCGGAAAGGCGGAGAAGAGCTTTTTCCGCGGGCTTCCAGGCGGTCATTAAATACATACCTCTAAACAAGTAATAATCCGCGGTGGAAATAATCTCCGTTGACAGCGGACTGTTTTTCCCATAGGATAGTATCATGGGTTTTGAAGAACAGGAACAGGTCCCGGAGAACGCGCCGAAAAACAGGGCCCCCGGCGGGCAAAGTCTTTTCGAACGCATCTTCGCTCTGCTTCTGGGAGCCGGAGATCCGGAGAAGGAAAAAAGGCGGCAGCTGAAACAGGTCGCCAGGGATCTGAAAAAATCCC
>CAZGUL010000454.1:0-2445 GCA_964529055.1 uncultured Spirochaetaceae bacterium | reverse complement strand
CACCGTTCCGGGAACGGCGAAGCTCAGCATCGAGGTGAACTCCATGAAACGCTTGCCGGGAAAACGCTTGCGCATGACGAGGAAAGCGATCATCATGCCGAGAATGCCCGCCGCGGGAGTGGATATTCCCGAAATCGTCAACGTGTCGACCACCGCCTGAAAGCCGACGCCGAATACGTACTGAAAATGCTGAATCGTCGGAGTATTGTCGTATCCCCAGACTTTCGCGAAGGCCCCCCATAAAATCGTCACATAAATGAGAAGAATGAGGGCGGCGACGAACAGGCAGAGACCGAAAAGGAACCATTTCGCGCCGGGACTCACGGATTTCAACGCCGAGGTCGTGGGCTTCCCCGTGATCGTCACGTACTGCTTCCGGAAGACCCAGTACTTCTGCAGAAAGTATGCGGTAATCGACGGAACAAGGAGAAGCAGCGCCAGGGCGGACCCTTTGGGCAGGTCATACATTCCCGTGATCTGGAGATAGGCCTGCACCGAAAGAATCGGGAACTGGCTCCCGGCGAGAATGAGCGGATTGCCGAAATCGGCCATCGTTTCGATGAACAGCACCAGCATCGCGCTGGCGATTCCGGGCACGGTGAGCGGCAGCGTCACCTTGAGAAAGACTTTCCAGCGGGAGCCCCCGAGATCGAGGGCGGCGTCCTCCAGAGTCGGGCTGATGGACTCGATGACGCCCCGAAGGGTTATGTACGCCACCGGAAAAAACGTTATGACCTGGGCGAACAGGAGTCCCCGGAAGCCGTAGATCGGGTAATTGTTTATGCCAAGCACGGAATACGTAATGAGACCGTTGTTGCCGAACAGCATGATGATGGACAGGGCCCCGATGAAAGGCGGCGACACGACGGGAATTATCGCTATGATGTGAAAAAACTTTTTGAACGGGATGTCCGTTCGCGCGATCGCGAAGGCAAACAGAAAACCCACGACGGCGCCCGCCGCCGCGGTCAGCGCTCCCATCATGACGCTGTTCCAGAAAGCCTGCCGCAGATATTTCGACACCAGGACTTCCCGGAAAACCGAAAAACTGTACCCCGTATTGGTTCTGAAGGCCGCGAGTATGACGCTTGCGAGGGGATACAGGATGAATATCACCAGGGAAGCGAGAACCAGAAGAATCACGACAAACAGCAGCGGGTCGCGGGAAACCATTTTGATTTCCCGCCAGGACCGGGCGGCGGATGCTCGTATCATGCGGACATCTCCTTGGCGGACCGAAAAAACCCCGCCGGCCGGAAGAGGCCGGGCGGGGTTGATCCGCTTTCTTACTTCGCCGGAAGGACTTCGTTGACCCAGCGTTCAACAAGACGCTTTTTGTTTTCGCCCGCCCATTTCACGTCCACATCAACCGTTTTCAGGGCTTCGAAGGCCGGCATCCCCTTCCCGAGCTTCGCTCCGGGAACGACGGGATAGAAGAAAGTCTTCGCGTCGGTAAGCACGTTCTGCCCCCTGGAAGAAACGAGCCAGTCCACCAGGGCCCGTCCGGATTCCAGGTTTTTCGCTCCCTTCAGGATCGATACGGCCGGAGCTTCGAACCATACCCCTTCCTTCGGATAAATGACCTCGAGGGGATAGCCGTTCTCGATGAACTCGAAAAACGCCGGAGTGAACTGAATGCCGATCGCGCACTGTCCGACCGAAACGCCCTTCGACGGGCCGGTACCCGAAGAGGTGTAGGTCTGGACATTGGGATTGAGCGCCTTCATGAACTGAAAAGCCTTTTCCTCCCCCGCAATCACCACGAGGCTGGCGACGATGTTGTACGCGGTTCCCGAAGCCTGCGGCGTGGGCATCTGAATCTGCCCCTTGTAAGCCGGATTGAGCAGATCCTCCCAGGATGCCGGCTTCGGGGCGCCGAGCCTTTTCAATACCTCGGTGTTTACCGCGAAAGCCATGGGATTCATGTAAAAACTCCGCCAATACCCTTCGGGGTCCTTGAATCCGGCTTTCAGGGACGCAAAACTCCCGCCCGTGTAGGGAACCGTGAGTCCGTCCTCCTTCGCCACGATATGGTTCTCGCTGGGCGCCCCCATCCATACGTCCGCCTGGGGATTGTTCAGTTCCGCCTTTATCCGTGCGATCGCGGGCCCGGATGAAAGATGCACGAAAGAAACCTTGATGCCCGTATCCGCCGAAAAGGCATCGAGGATCTTTTTGGCATTCGCTTCGTCGACGCTGGAATATACGACGACTTTTTTCTCCCCCTGCTCTTTCGCGCCGCCCGCGAAGACCATCCCCGCAGTCAGGATCAAGATGACGAACATCACGGCCATTTTTCCCGGTTTGCTCATAGTGTTAAACCTCCTGAAAGAATTACTCTATCCTGATTATATGCCCAATCGCGGACTTGGGCGAGAGAATTATCGCCCGACAGGGATCGCCTTGAGGATCCTGCCGCGTATTGACATGGGCCGCCGTTTCGGC
>CAZGUL010000453.1:0-2446 GCA_964529055.1 uncultured Spirochaetaceae bacterium | reverse complement strand
AATCTGAAAGGAGAGGGTCCATGAGCGTGAAAGAAGTAACGGAAACCTCGGAAGCCGAAATCGCGGTGCATTGGGGGGAAGAAGAGTTCTTCCATCCATCCCCGCAGTTCATTGCCCAGGCGAACATGACGGATCCAGGGATTCTCGAGCGGTTCAGCCTGGAAAATTTCCCGAATTGCTTCAAGGAATACGCGGATCTGCTGACCTGGTACGAATACTGGCACACGATGCTGGACACGAGTGACGCTCCCTGTTTCAAGTGGTTCGTCGGCGGCAGGATCAATGCAAGCTACAATTGCATCGACAGGCATCTCGGAAAGAACAGGAACAAGACCGCCATTCACTTCGTTCCGGAGCCCGAGGACGAAAGGATCGAGCACGTCACGTACCAGGAACTCCATGTGCGGGTCAACGAGTTTGCGGCGATCCTGCGGGACTTCTGCGGTCTCAAGGCCGGGGACACGGTGACGCTCCACATGCCCATGGTGGCGGAGCTTCCCATCACCATGCTGGCCTGTGCGCGGCTCGGCGTCATCCACTCCCAGGTATTCGGCGGTTTCAGCGGGAAGGCCTGCGCGGATCGAATCATCGATTCCGGAAGCAACGTTCTCATCACCATGGACGCCTATTACAGAAGCGGGCAGCTGATCGACCACAAGGAAAAGGCGGAGGTCGCCGTCGCCGAGGCGGCGAAAGAGAAGCAGAAGGTGGACAAGGTCCTGGTGTGGCAGCGTTATCCCGGCACATATTCCTCGCAGACCCCGATGGTCGAGGGCCGTGATTTCTTCGTCAACGACCTGCTGAAACGGCATTACGGGGCCAGGATCGAACCCGTGCCGATGCCCGCGGAAGCCCCGCTCTTTCTCATGTACACAAGCGGCACCACGGGCAAGCCGAAGGGCGCGCAGCACAGCACCGGCGGATACCTCGCCTATGTGACCGGAACGTCGAAATATATCCAGGACATTCATCCCGAGGACGTCTACTGGTGCCTGGCGGACATCGGATGGATCACCGGCCATTCCTACATCGTGTACGGTCCGCTCGCGCTTGGCGCGTCCTCCGTCGTTTATGAGGGTGTCCCCACGCATCCCGACGCCGGAAGACCCTGGAGGATCGCGCAGGAGCTGGGCGTGAACATCTTCCATACCGCCCCCACGTCCATCCGCGCCCTGAGAAAGCAGGGTCCCGACGAACCGCGGAAATACGACTACCACTTCAAACATATGACGACGGTCGGGGAGCCGATCGAACCGGAGGTGTGGAAGTGGTATTACTACACCGTCGGCAAGGGGGAGGCGGCCGTCTGCGACACTTGGTGGCAGACGGAAAACGGCGGTTTCCTCTGCAGCACGCTGCCGGCGATTCAACCCATGAAGCCGGGAAGCGCGGGGCCGGGCGTCCCGGGCATCCACCCCATCGTTTATGACGACGACGGGAACGTCGTCCCTCCCGGAACGGGAAAGGCGGGGAACATCTGCATCCAGAACCCGTGGCCCGGCAGCTTCCAGACCATCTGGCGGGACCGCGCCCGTTACGTCAGCCAGTACTACGAGAAATACTGCAAGGATCCGAAAAGCAAGAGATGGCAGGACTGGCCCTACATGACGGGCGACGCCGCCGTCACCGCCGCCGACGGCTATGTCCGCATTCTCGGCAGAATCGACGACGTGATCAATGTCTCGGGACACAGGCTTGGAACCAAGGAAATCGAGTCGGCCGCCATGACCGTCGCCGAGGTGGCGGAAGCCGCCGTGGTTCCGGTGAAGCATGAATTGAAAGGGAAGGAACCGGATCTCTATATCGCCCTAAGGCCCGGACACACCCCGAGCGATGAACTCGCCGGGAGGATCCGGGACGCCGTCGTCAGGGAAATCGGCGCGATCGCAAGGCCGAGGAAAGTCTGGATCGTGTCCGACATGCCCAAGACGAGATCTGGAAAGATCATGCGTCGCGTGCTGAGCGCCATTTCCAACAACGCGGACGTGGGCGACGTCATGACGCTGGCGAATCCTGAAATCGTCGCGGATATCACCAGAATGGTTCAGGGAAAGTGAGGGCCGGTCCGGCGCCCGTTGAAAACGGCGAAGGAGGTGAAAAGCAGGGGGCAGCAAGGATGGAAGGGCGGCGGGCGGCAGGAAGGATGGGCGACAACAAGCAAAGGAGGAGCAAATCATGAACTTGATCGTCGAACACGTGGACGTGTGGGCGGCTCCCATCAAGGACGAACCCGGCGGTCTGGCGAACATCCTCTCCGGCCTGAAGAATGCCGGCGCGGATCTCGACTTCATCATCGCCAGGCGGGCGCCGGAACAACCCGGTACAGGCGTCGTATTCGTCACTCCGCTGCGGGGCGACACCGAGGTTTCGGCGGCCGCCACCCTGGGCTTCAACGTCACGAGCAGTCTCAAGTCGCTCCGTGTCGAAGGGAACAACAAGCCGGGGG
>CAZGUL010000452.1:0-2452 GCA_964529055.1 uncultured Spirochaetaceae bacterium | reverse complement strand
GGATGACCCGGTAGCCCTTCACGGCGGCCACCATCGCCAGTCCGATGCCGGTGTTGCCGCTGGTCGGCTCGACGATGACGGTGTCCCTGTCCAGGAGGCCCCGTTCTTCCGCGTCCTCGATCATCGCCAGGGCGATCCGGTCCTTGACGCTGGAGCCGGGATTGAAGGATTCCACCTTCGCGGCGATTTCCGCGCCGAGCCCCGCGGTGAGGCGGTTGATCCGGACCAGGGGAGTCCCTCCGATGAGCCGGGTGATGTTTTCATGAATTTTCATGAGCGCCTCCAATTACTATAAAAGCTATTCTCGAAGTAGAGAATAAATCTTTTTCGCCGGGGCGTCAAGAAATTTTCAGATTTCGAAGGTCAGGGCCGACGTCTTTTCCCGGTAAATCCGCACCATGTCCGCCAGCGTGATTCCCGCCAGGGTCTCCCGGACCCGTTCGGATAGCAGTTTCCAGATGTTCGCCGCGGCGCAGACGCTTTCCCGCCCGCATTCCTCCGGGTGGACCGTGCAGTCGACGATGGAAAGGTCCCCCTCCAGGCATTCCACGATCTGGAGCACCGTGATTTCCGCGGGGTCCCGGGACAGGTAGTAGCCGCCCTGGGCCCCCCGCACCGACGTGACGAGCCCCACGGCGCGAAGGTGAATGACGATCTGGCCCAGGTATTTTTCCGAGATGCCTTCCCGGGCGGAAATCTCGCTGAGCTGCAGAGGCTTCTTGTCGGGATTCGTCGCGAGGCTGAACATCATCCGCAGGCCGTAGCGGGACCGGGTGGACAGTTTCATTCCGTCACTCCGCCACGTCGCAGACTAAAGCGCCGGTCATGTCCCGCAGGAGCCCGAAGGACAGGGGCACCCCCGTCGCGTCGGTGCCGGCGGCGGGATAGATTGTTTCGTAGACCGACAGGCTTTTGTCGAGAAATATCTCGACGCCGCCGTCCAGCCCGAAGGGGCAGACCCCGCCGGGCCGGAATCCCGTTGCGGCGAAGGTCTCGTCGGCATCGGCCATGCTCGTTTTGACCCCAAGGAGGGCCTTCAGCTTCGCGTTGGCCAGTTTTTTGTCCCCCGCCAGCACGATCATGCGGTATCTGCCGTCTTTGCCGACCACCAGGATGGACTTCGCGATCTGGCCCACGGTAACGCCGATGCGCCGGGCGGCGGTTTCCGCAGTCGGTGTGGAACCCGGCTCGAATTCCAGGGCCTCGAGGCCGTGTTTCGCCAGGTGGGCGCGTACTTTATCCGGAATCATGAGTGGTACTATAGCCAAAATAGAGAAAGTGTCAAGGCAAGGCCGCGTCCGCCCGCGGTCCGGCCTCAAGCCCGCTCCAGCCGCAGGAGCCGCGCGTTTATCGCGACGATGACGGTGCTGAGCGACATAAGTACGGCTCCCATCGCGGGCGAGAGAAGTATGCCGTAACCGTAGAGGACGCCCGCCGCCAGCGGAATGGCGAATACGTTGTATCCCGTCGCCCACGCGAGGTTCTGTATCATTTTCCCGTACGTGGCCTTGCCAAAGAGAATCAGGGATGTAATGTCCCGCGGGTTCGAATTCACCAGAATAATGTCCGCCGTCTCCGCCGCGACGTCCGTCCCCGAGCCGACGGCGATCCCGATATCCGCCCCGGCGAGGGCCGGCGAGTCGTTGACCCCGTCGCCGGTCATCGCGACGAACTCGCCCTTGTCCTGGAGTTCCTTGACCTTCGCCTGCTTTTGATCCGGCAGCACCTCCGCGAAGAATCCGTCCATGCCGAGTTCACCGGCGACGGCCCGGGCGGTCTCCTTGTTGTCCCCGGTGACCATCCAGCACTTGATTCCCCGCTTCCGCAGGGCCTCGACGGCCCCCCGCGATTCGGGCCTTATCGTGTCCGACAGCCCGATCGACCCGACCAACTTATCCTTCGCGAGGAGGAACACCCGGGTGACTCCGGCCCTTCCCTCCGCCCCGTCCGGCACGGCGATCCCTAGCTCCGCCAGGCGGCCCGGACCGGCGACTGCCATGGACACACCATTTACCACGCCTTTGACTCCCTTCCCCTTTATCGCGGAAAAGTCTTCCGCGTCGGAGAAGGCGAGTTTCGACCGTTTCGCTTTCTCGAGGATGCCCCGGGCAATCGGATGTTCCGACCGGCTTTCCAGGGCGGCCGCGGCGGCGAGAATCCTGTTTTCGTCCCATCCTTCGGCGTGGGAAAGAACGCCGGAGACCTCGAAGGTCCCGTGCGTCAGAGTTCCGGTCTTGTCGAAAAGAACCGTGGTGATTTTCCTCGCGTTCTCGAAGGCCGTCCTGTTTCGTATCAACAGCCCGTTCCGGGCGGATTTCGCGGTGGAAACGGCCGCGACGAGAGGCACCGCGAGCCCGAGTGCGTGGGGACAGGTTATTACCATGACGGTCGCCATTCGAGTGATCGCGAACTGCAATTCCTGTCCGGCGGCGAGCCAGCCCGCCAGCGTCGC
>CAZGUL010000451.1:0-2461 GCA_964529055.1 uncultured Spirochaetaceae bacterium | reverse complement strand
CCCGCCCGATGACCGGGTCAAGCTTGTTTTCCCGGGCCATGGCGACCAGGTCCCGGCCGTACTTGGAAAGTGCCTCGTAGGTGCCCTCCGGGGTCGCGCTGGTTACCCGCGTGTGTCCCCGAACGGCCGTGAGGGCCTCCAGGAACCGGTCCGTCGTGATATTGGCCTGCCGGAGGATCCTTCCCGCAGGGGTCTGGGCGCCTTCTTCCAGGATGGCGAGGAACAGGTGCTCCACCGACACGTATTCGTCTTTCAGGCGCCGGGCCCGCTCTTCCGCGGCGGCCAAGATCTGCCCGAGGCGAACGGAGATGGCGATTCGGCCCGGTTCCAGTCCAGGTCCCGAAACCCGCGGGCGCCGGGCGATTTCGCGTTCGACGGCAGCCGTCAAGCTGTCCACGGGCGTTTCCATCCGATCGAGCAGCCGCGGGATGAGCCCCTCCGGCTGTCGAAGGAGAGCCAGCAGCAGGTGTTCGCCGTCCACCTCGGTCTGCCCGTAGCCGATGGCGATCGATTGGGCCTGGGTTAGCGCTTCCTGCGATTTTTGCGTCAATCGGTTCATGTCCATGAGAAATCACCTACCTTGGTGAATGAAGGTCAACCTTTTCGCGGGTTGAAACCCGATGCGGCCGCCAGGGTCTTCCAGAGCTCCCGTTCCTTCTCCGTCAAGTTTTTCGGGGTGACGATCCGGACCGTCACCAGGAGGTCTCCGACGGAGCCGCCCCGTGTCGGCAGCCCCTTGTCCTTCAGCCGGAGCACCTGCCCGGAGGAAATCCCCGGGGGAACCCTCAGGGTCACGGTCCCGTCCAGCGTCTGCACCGGGACTTCGCATCCCAGGGCCGCTTCCCAGGGAGCCAGGTCCAGGGTCGTTTTCAGGTTGTGGCAGTCCACGGTGAAACGGGGATCGTGCTTCAGCCGGACTTTCAGGTACAGGTCCCCTGCGGGGCCTCCGCCCCTGCCCGGCGCCCCCTGGCCCCCCAGCCGGATTTTCGTCCCCTCGGAAACCCCCCTGGGGATCGTGACGTTGTATTCCCGGCGGCCGGAGGGGGTCTCAAGGGCGATATGCCGGGTCGTGCCGCGGGCCGCTTCCTCCAGGGAGACCTCGATCTCGGCCTCGGTGTCCTGTCCCTTCTGGGGGCGCCGGACGGTCCTTCGGAAGGGCTCTTCCCCCGGGAAACCGCCCATCCCCCCGAAAATCGTCCGGAAAAAATCGCTGAAATCGAACCCGCCGGCGCCTTCGCCGAAGGGCACGCCGGAGACGTCCCAGCCCGGAGGCGGGGTAAAGGGTTCCCCCTGTTTCCAGTTGGCCCCCAGGGTGTCGTATTTTCTCCGTTTTTCGGGATCCTTCAGGACCTCGTAGGCCTCGTTCAGTTCCTTGTACCGCTCTTCCGCTCCCGGGGACTTGTTGACGTCCGGGTGGAGCTCTCGGGCCTTCTTTCGGAAGGCTTTGCGGATTTCCTCTTCGGTTGCGGTCCTCGGAACGCCGAGAACCGCGTAATAGTCCTTGTAGGTAACGGCCATGGGATTTCCCCCCTTCCGGCTCGGGACCCCCTGGAACCGACGTGCCCCCGCCGCAGGGGAGGGGGCACGTCGAAAGGGGCTTACCGATCCCGCACTTTTCCCGGCGGGCCTAGTTCTGCTTGAAGTCGGCGTCGATCACGTCGTCGCCCGCCGCCTGCGAGGAACCGCCCTGGGCGGCTCCCTCAGGGGCCTGCTGGTGGGCGCTGGCGGCCTGTGCCAGCCCCTGGGCCACCTGCTGGAGGTCGCTCGTGAGGGACTTGATCCGGTCGAGCGCGGCTGTCTCGTCTTTCAGGAGCGATTTCGCGTCCGAAACGGCCTGGTCGGCCCTGGCCTTTTCGTGCACGGGAACCTTGTCGCCCAGTTCCGAGAGAAGCTTCTCGACCTGGTACGCCGCCGACTCGAGCTGGTTTTTGGCGTCGGCCTCCTCGCGGCGCCTCTTGTCTTCCGCCGCGTGCTCCTTCGCTTCCTGGACCATCCGTTCCACCTCGCTCTTGTCGAGGTTGGTGGACCCGGAGATCGTGATCTTCTGTTCCTTGCCGGTATCCTTGTCCTTGGCGGACACGTTCAGGATCCCGTTTGCGTCGATGTCGAAAGTCACCTCGATCTGCGGGATCCCCCGGGGAGCCGGGCGGATGCCGTCCAGCTTGAAGGTCCCGAGCTTCCGGTTGTCCCGCGCCATCTCGCGCTCGCCCTGCAGCACGACGATGTCGACGGCCGGCTGGTTGTCCGCCGCGGTGGAGAAGATCTCGCTCCGCCGGCAGGGGATCGTGGTGTTCCGCTCGATGATTTTCGTCATGACGCCGCCCAGGGTCTCGACGCCAAGGGAAAGCGGCGTCACGTCGAGAAGCAGGATGTCCTTGACCTCGCCCTTGATGATGGCGGCCTGGACGGCAGCTCCGACGGCCACGACCTCGTCCGGGTTCACCGACATGTTGGGGTTCTT
>CAZGUL010000450.1:0-2467 GCA_964529055.1 uncultured Spirochaetaceae bacterium | reverse complement strand
CCCGGGGGATGGTCAAGCGCGGCAGTGGAGGGAGGATAATAAACATATCGTCCCTCTCGGGGCGCAACGGCGGCATCATGGTATCACCGGCGTACTCCGCCAGCAAGGCGGGAATCCTGGGTCTGACGAAGGCGGCTGCCCGTCAGCTTTCGCCCCACAAGATCACCGTCAACGCCGTGGCGCCCGGTTCGCTGGCCAGTGAAATGCTGTCGAGTTTCGGCGAGGAAAAAGTCGCCGCGCTGACGAAGACGGTCCCCCTGGGCAGGCTCGGGGCCTTCGAGGACGTCCGGGAAGCGGTCCTTTTTCTCGCGTCGAAGGAAGCCGGCTTCGTCGACGGCGTCTGCATCGACGTCAACGGCGCCCAGTTCATGGCCCCCTGACATGAAGTCCCTGCGTTCAGTCTTCGCCGAGAAATTCGGCGGACCCGGCAGGATCGTCAGGTCACCCCTCAGGATCTGTCCGCTGGGGGCCCATGTGGACCATCAGCTCGGGCTGGTCACCGGCATGGCCCTCCGCGCCAGCGTCAACATGATGTATTCCCCCAACGACCAGGGGTACATGCGGGTCCAGAGCCTGGATTTTCCGGACGAGGAATATTTTCCCGTGGAGCACGCGCCGGAGATGATTCCCGGGTTCTGGGGAAACTACATCCGGGGCGCCGCCCTGTCCCTGGGCCGAAACTTCAAGCTCAAGCGGGGCATTAACGCCGTCATCCGGGGCCGGCTTCCCATCGGGGGGCTTTCCTCCTCCGCGGCGGTGACCACGGCCTATCTTCTCGCCCTCGCGGACGTGAACGACATCCGGATGGATAAACCCGAACTCATCCGGTACAACCACTGGGTGGAAAAAAACTACATCGGCCTCAACAACGGCATCCTGGACCAGTCGGCCAACATCCTGAGCAGGAACGGTCACCTGATGTTCATGGACTGCAAGACCGAGGATTTTTCGCTCATTCCGAAAAATCCCGCGATGCCGGACTTCGAGGTGGCGGTGGTGTATTCGGGGATCAACAAAATCCTCATCGGCACCGACTACAACAACCGTGTGGACGAGTGCAAGGTCGCGGCGTGGATCCTGCAGGAATCCGGGACGGGAAAAGTTTCCCCCTTCCGGAACGTCGTTCTCAGGGACATCGACCGGGACTTCTACGAAACCCACAAGGACTCCCTTCCCGGCAGATTCCGGCGGCGGGCCGACCATTTCTTTTCCGAGAACGGGAGGGTGCGGAAAGGGATCGCGCTGTGGGAGGCGGGCAATCTCGGGGAATTCGGCCGCCTGGTATTCGAGTCCGGCGAAAGCTCCATCCACCAGTACGAATGCGGCGCCCCCGAACTCATCACGATTTACGAGATACTCCGTGACGCCCCGGGAGTGTACGGCGCCCGGTTCAGCGGGGCGGGGTACAGGGGCTGCTGCATCGGGCTCATCGATCCGGCTTGCCGGGAAGAAATCAGGCGGAGGGTCGACGAAATCTACCCGGCGAAGCACCCGGAATTCAGGGACGTCTACCAGGTCCATTTCAGCGGGACCGACGACGGTGCGCGCATCCTGGAACCCGGGGAAGCCGAAGCCTTCGGAGACTGAGAAATGACGTGCATCGTTCTCGCCGCGGGCTACGCGACCCGCATGTATCCTCTTACCCTCACCACGCCGAAGCCCCTCCTCGACGTGGCGGGAAAAACGATCCTGGACCACATCCTCGAAAAGGTCGCCCGCGCTCCGGGAATCGGCCGCGTCGTGGTGGTGTCCAACGCGAAATTCCACGGCGCGTTCCTGGCCTGGGCGGAACGCGGAAATCTTCCGTTTCAGACCGTCATCCTGAACGACGGCAGCACGGACAACGGCAACAGGCTCGGGGCCGTCGCGGACATCGCCTTCGCCGTCGATAAAGCCGGCATCGACGAGGACGCGCTCGTCCTTGCGGGAGACAACCTTTTCGATTTCGAGATAAGCGATTTCAAGGCCTTTTTCGACCGGAAAAACGCCGACTGCGTCACGACCCACATTCTGGACGACACGGACCGGCTCAGGAGGACCGGCGTCATCGAGATGGGCCCGGACGACCGGGTCCTGTCCTTCGAGGAGAAGCCGCGGATCCCGAAATCGCGATTCGCAGTTCCCCCGTTTTACATGTACCGGCGGGACACCCTGCCGCTGTTCGCGGAGTTTCTGTCCCGGGGAAACGACCCGGACGCTCCCGGGAATTTCATTCCCTGGCTTCTGGAAAGGAAACCTGTGTACGCGTTCCGGTTTTCCGGCGGGAGATACGACATCGGGTCCCCGGAAAGCTACCGGGAGGCGGTCCGAATATTCACCCTCCGATTGACACGAGGAGCCGATTCGGAGTATCTTTGAACCATAAATGGGCGACTAGCTCAGATGGATAGAGTACAAGCCTCCGGAGCTTGGGGTCGTGGGTTCGAATCCCGCGTCGCTCACTTAACTTGATAGGCCGTAAGCAATT
>CAZGUL010000449.1:0-2471 GCA_964529055.1 uncultured Spirochaetaceae bacterium | reverse complement strand
CATCCGTGATAATTGGACGAGTCCGGCCAAAAAATCAAGCTAGACGGCCCGTCCCCGGCGGCCGCCGGGATCAGGCCGCCCCGGCCGCCGCATGTTTCGCTTTACAAGCCGGGGGTGCCGTGGTACTATTCCCCTGCATCATGCATTATACACCGTCCACCGGTCCTGATGCGTATAAATGAACGAAAAGAGGAGAAAGAAAGATGAAAAAAACCACGAAAACCGCAGTCGCCCTGGGCATTCTTCTGGCGTTCCTCGCGGTCGGTTACAACGCGGCCGCCGGCGGCGCGAAGGAAGCGCCGAAAGCCGCGGATTTTCCGGGCGGCAAGCCCGTCACGCTCATCGTTCCCTGGACGGCCGGAGGCGGCAGCGACATCGGCGCGAGAATGGTCGAGCCCTACCTCGAGGAATACCTGAAGACCACGGTCAACGTCATCAATCCCACCGGCGCCAGCGGCTGGATCGGCTGGGAGCAACTGTTGAACGGCAAGGCCGACGGATACACCATCGCGATGGTCAATTTTCCCACGCTGATACCCGGTTACATGGACCCCGCTCTCGGCAGGAAGCACAACCTGGACAGCTTCGCCTTTCTGGCGAACCACGTGACCGACGCGAGCGTCATCGCCATCAGGAAGGACGAGAAGCGCTTCACTGACCTGAAAAGCTTCGTGGAATACGCCAAAAAGAACGACGTGACGGCATCGACCTCCGGAAACGGCTCGGACGACCACGTTCTGCTGGAAACCGTGAATGCGAAGGCCGGCACGAGGATGGTGCAGGTCCCCGGCAACGGCTGGAAGGACGGCTACGCCGCGCTTCTGGGCGGGCACATCGACTGCTCCATCGCCAACGTCGGCGAAGTCCTGGTGCCCATCAAGAACAACGAACTGATCTGCATCGCCGTTTTCGACAGGGAACGCTCCAACTTCTTCCCCCAGGTCCCCACCTGGAAGGAAGTCATGGGCTCGGAAATTTACGTTTCCAGCCAGCGCGGATTCGCGGCGAAGGCCGGAACTCCGCAGGAAATCCTCGATAAGCTGGCGGAAGCCCTCAAGTACGGCATCACCAACAAGGACCAGATCGCCAAGATGGCGGCCATGGGCCTGAAGGTTGACTACATCGGCCCCGCGGAATACACGAAGCTCGTCAAGGAACAGGAAGCGGTCATGAAGGGAATGGCCGGCAGCATGGGGTGGAAGAAGTAACGACCCGTTTCGGGCAGAAAGCGCGGAGGAATCCCTCCTCCGCGCCGCCGGAGACGCCGGATTCATAAGGCGGAAAAACGCATGGATAAAATCAGAAGAGTCAACAAGGATGTCTATGTCGCGGTGTGCCTGATCGCGTTTTCGATTTTCTTTCTCGGCGAGAGCGGGAAAATGCATCCCGGCGCGGCGGAATTCCCCAGAATCATTCTGGGCATTTTTCTGATCCTTTCGATAGGGCTCCTTGCCGGGGGTATCCGGAAGACCATGAAAGGCGAAATCCTGGAAAAAAGCGACAAGCCCATCGGACTGCCCGAAATGAAGTATCCGTTCCTGGTCGCCGGGGTCTCCCTCGCGTATCTCGCGGCCATCCAGTTCATCGGTTTTTACATCGCGACGGTCGTGGTCACCCCCGTATACATGGTCCTCTTCGGCATGCGGAAACCCGCCACGATCCTTGTCGTAACGGCGTCGATCAACCTGTTCATTTACGTTCTTTTCACGAAACTTTTAAGCGTCTATCTGCCGTAAGGAGGGCCCCCGCGATGATTACCGCGCAATTACTGCACAATCTGTTTTCGCTGCAGGCCCTGATCGCCCTAGCGGTGGGAGTGGTCGGCGGCATTTTCATCGGAGCCCTGCCCGGTCTGGGAGCCACGATGGGCATAGCGCTGCTCATTCCCGTCACCTTCGGCATGGAGCCCGCGGCGGGTCTCATCATGCTGGCCGCCATCTACACATCGGCGATTTACGGCGGGTCCATCACCGCCATCCTTCTGCACACCCCCGGCACGCCGGCTTCCGCCGCGACGGCCATGGACGGGTACATGCTGACGAAGCAGGGAAAGGGCCTCCAGGCCATCGGCATCTCCACCGTCGCGTCGATGCTTGGCGGGACCTTCAGCGCGGTCTGTCTGCTGCTCATCGCGCCGCCTCTGGCCCGTTTTTCCCTCCGCTTCAACGCGCCGGAATATTTTCTCATCGCGATTTTCGGTCTCACCATCATCGGCAGCCTGGCGGCGGACAACATGCTGAAGGGCATTCTTGCGGGTCTCTTCGGCCTCTGCATCGGTTTCATCGGCTTCGACATCTCCGTCGGGGTTTCCCGCTTTACATACAAGATCACCGCCCTCCAGTCGGGCATCCAGCTCGTTCCGGCCCTTATCGGCCTTTTTTCCATGTCCCAGGTCATGATCCAGGCGGAAAACATCGGCAAGGCGAAAAAAAACCAGAGTCTGGTAGACGCCCCATTGTCCGGGAGGCTGC
>CAZGUL010000448.1:0-2473 GCA_964529055.1 uncultured Spirochaetaceae bacterium | reverse complement strand
TCCCGTCTGGTCTTTGCCTATGGCAGATAATGACAGTAATTTTTTAGTCATTTTTGATTCCGACATGGTCCCAGCTCTGACAGCGATTCAGGATGCCGAGCCGGCAAGCCCGGCATACCCCGCAGCCTTTGATCGCGCTTGTGACGACCCTGTCCCCCGTTTTCACCTTCGAAACATGGGACCCGACGGCGGCGACCTCTCCGCAGAACTCGTGACCGGGAATGATCGGCGCCTTCACCGGTCCGTGGCGGCCCACGAAGGAGTTGTTCCTTATGGCCACATCGGTTCCGCAGAGGCCGATGGATAAAACCTTTATCAAAGCTTCATCCGGTTTGGGGGCGGGCTTTTCCACGTCCTGGATGACGAAAACCGGTCTTTCGTCGATCTTTATCGCCGCTTTCATCATATTTCTCCCTTATGTTAAATATCAGAGGTCGGACAACTGCACGAAGTTTATCACGCTTCATCCGGGAAATCAAGAAAATCCGTGCTTGCGCTGGGGACGGAGGTTGGTACATAATAAAACCAGCGCACCCAGATTGAAGGAGCCGACGCCGTGCCCATGGAATCACATGAAATTCTCCGCCGCAGCGAACTTTTCGCGGGGCTGCCCGCGGAGGCTCTGGCCCGTGTCGGGAGTCGTTTCAAAAAAACCGTCTTTCCCGCGGGACACGTGATCTGCCGTGAAGGGGAGACGGGCGACAGCATGTTCATCATCCAGCGGGGAAAGGTGGCCATCCTGCGCAACATGGGCTGGGGGGAGCGGGAGCTCGGCACCATGGGAGCCAACGACGTTGTGGGCGAAATGGCCCTCATTTCCGATGAAGCCCGGTCCGCAACGGTGAAGGCTCTGGAGGAAACGGAGTGCCTGGAACTCGACCACGAAAGTTTCGATACGCTTCTGGGGCAGGAACCGGCCTTCGCCCAGCAGGTCGCCCGATACATGACGAAGCGGTTTTCCGCCCTTACCCGGAAAACCTCCGACGAACTTCTGGGTGCATACCGGGCGCTTATGTTCGCGATCGCCGATCTGACGGACTCCCGGGACCCGGAAACGGGAGCCCATCTGGAAAGAACGCGGAACTACTGCGTCGTTCTGGCGGACAAACTGTCCCGACACCCGCGCTACAAGGGACACATCGATCACGGCTTCCTGGAGAGCATCTACCACGTTTCGCCGCTGCACGACGTGGGCAAGGTTGCCGTACCCGACGCGATCCTGCTGAAGCCCGGCAGGCTGGATGCGGGTGAATACGAGATCATGAAGACCCATGCCGCCGCGGGGGCCGACGCATTCGCGAAGGTCCTGGAACAGTGCGACACGCCTCTTTTCCGGATGGCCCACCGGATATGCCTCCATCATCACGAAAAATGGGACGGCACGGGCTATCCCGCGCGGCTCGCGGGGGATGCAATCCCGCTGGAAGCACGGGTCATGTCGTTCGCCGACGTCTACGACGCTCTTCGTTCAAAACGGGTTTACAAACCCCCCATGACCCGGGAGGCGACCCGCGAGGAAATACGCAGGTCCGCGGGGACTTTTTTCGATCCCGTCATGACGGAAGTCCTGCTGGAGAACATCGACCACTTCGAAACCATTCACGATAAATTCCAGGACTGAGATCCGGCGCCGGCTTTCCGGGGAAAAGTTTTTAATTCTTTTTGCTCATTTCTCCTTGCATCGACAGCTGGGATGGGCTAAGATTTTTTTAATTTTTCACTCTGGAGGTAAATCGATGCAAAAATTCAAGCGGTTGGGGCTCGTCGCGCTCTGCATTGCCGTCGCCGCCGCAGGCGCTTTCGCGGCGGGAGGAAAGGAAGGTCCGAAATATCCGTCGAAGACCATACAGATTATCGCCCCCACCCGGGCAGGCGGGGCGACCGACGCTTCCGCGAGAATCATCGCCCAGTATCTGCAGGACACCCTGAAGAATCCGGTCGTCGTGGTGAACCAGGACGGCGGCGGCGGATCGGTGGGTTCCGAGACCGTCCGCAGCGCCGACCCGGACGGCTACAAGCTCCTGTACAATCACACCATGCTCCACTGCAATCATCACAGCGGCAAGTACGAGTACTCCTTCAAGGACTTTGTGCCCGTCGCCACGATGGCGCACGTAAGCCAGACCATCGCCGCGAGGACCGACTCCCCGTGGAACACCCTGGACGATCTGGTCAAGGACGCGAAGAACAATCCGGGAAAGATCGTTTTCGGCGTGCAGTTAGGTTCGGTGAGCAACTTCGTAGCGGGCACGCTGATGGCGGCCACCGGCGCGGAGTTCAAGCTCGTCGATTCCGGCGGCGAGGCGGAAAAACTCGCGGCGCTGCAGGGAAAGCATCTCGACGTCATCCAGGCCACCGTGGGCGCCGCCCAGCAGTACGTCAAGGCCGGCAAAATGAAGGTCCTGGCCGTCGTATCCCCCGAGCGGGATTCGCTGGCTCCTGAATTCCCCACCGCCATCGAGCAGGGGTACAA
>CAZGUL010000447.1:0-2479 GCA_964529055.1 uncultured Spirochaetaceae bacterium | reverse complement strand
CGGTTCTCGTCGGTGCGGCGTACACAGGAGTACGCCTCCCTCCTCGCTCCGGCCGCGCCTCGCCTGCGCCCCATTTGCGAGGCCTTTGAAGGTACGTGGGCGGCCTCGGAAAAGGGCCTGTTCGAAGCGGGACGTTACAATGACGCGGTCCCGTCGTCAAGCCGCGGGAATGACCTGCCCGTCTTTCCTTTTTTGTCTCCCCGGACGGGACGAAATCCCGATACAATGTGGCTGTACCCTGATGAAAAGGTGGGGATGATAGGACAAACACCGATATGGCTTTCGGACGCATACCGAACGGAAAAAAGGCCTGAACCCGATTGGACCCCTTGCGCTCATCGCGTAGGGTGCCTCTCGGATCGAGACAGCGGAAGTCTAACGCATCCACAGAAGTTACCTTCCTCTCAGCGACCCCGGGTTGTGCAAGCCCGGGGTCGCCACTCCTCTCTCAAAACTCCAGAACGTTCATGAAAGATACATATTCTGTTCATCCCGATTGCCCACCTGTCCGTTGCCTGGTCCCCCGAAATGAGATATGACGGCGGAGACAGACCTGTTGCGAATTTCGTATTGTCAGGGAGAACCGCCGTGAATTCCTTGTCCCCCCTGCCCGAACGTTCCTATGCGGAAATCAGCCGGAACCGCCGGAGGATTCTCCGGGATGCCTATGCCTGTTATCCCGAATATGCATATTGCGACCCGGAGGTTTTCGACTGGCATACGGAAGCGGGGAGGGCGAACCTCTTTGATCTATATTACCTGAACGATTCCGGACTGATACAATGCACCGGCTCCACCGCGACGGGACACCGCCGGCCCGATTTCTTCATGCTGACCCCCGCCGGGGCGGACCTGCTGGAGATTCCCGGGCGGCTGGACGAGCGTTTTCCTTCTGAAGGAGTCTGAAACAAGAGCCGGGAATGGAGACCGACGATCATGACCAGACATGCCGCCCCTGAACAACCCGTTTCCGAGGAGAGTCTGAAACGTTTTTTCAAGAGGGATGTTTTCTGCAACTTCGTAGGGATCGATCTTGTCGAGGTCTTCGACGGCCGGGCCAAGGCCGTGCTTTTGATCCGCGACGAGCACTTAAACGGCATCGGCATCGTTCACGGAGGCGTGATTTATACGCTGGCTGACCTGGCCTTTGCCGCCGCCGCCAATTCCAGGGGGCGTGTATCCGTGGCGGCCAACGCCTCCGTGACATTTCTCAGGTCCCCCAAGGGCCGCCACCTGACCGCCGAGGCCTGGGAAATCTCCTCGAGCCGGACCCTCGCGTCGTACACGGTCCATGTCACCGATGAAACGGGAGAGCTCCTGGCGGTGGTCCAGGGACTCGCCCATCGCCGTTCGGAGAAGGTCGCCGAGATCCTGGACCAGCGCTGAGTCGGCGCTTGCCGCCGGCCTGGGACGTCTCTTCGGCGCATCCATCCTTTCTTCCTGATTCCCATACCCATAACATCATTGCACGGGATCGTCCGGTTGACATCCGACGAAGGCGCCCTACCTTTTTTTCACGGCAATAGCCGGGAAGGGAGATGGAAGCTCATGAACGTGCGCCTGGCGATCGTCATCGCCGCGATTCTAACGGTGCTCCTGTCCGGTTGCGGGCAGGCGGGAAATTCGCAGGAGGTGGGAGGGGCCATGTCCAGTTCGAAAGACAATGCCCGCCTGGCGACCTTTGCCGGCGGATGCTTCTGGTGTGTGGAAGCGGATTTTGAAAAAATCCCCGGAGTCCTCGGGGTCGTCTCCGGCTACACGGGTGGACGGACCGAAAATCCGCGTTACGAGGACGTATCCTCGGGGAAAACGGGTCACCTGGAGGCCGTGCAGATCCGTTTTAATCCGGCGAAAGTCTCCTACGCGGATCTTCTGGATGTCTTCTGGCGACACATCGACCCCACCGACGGCGGCGGCCAGTTCGTCGATCGGGGAAGCCAGTACCGGAGCGCCGTTTTTTACCACGACGAGGAGCAGCGGATGCAGGCGGAGGAGTCAAAGGCGGCCCTGGAGAAGTCTGGTCGCTTCTCGCGGCCGATCATGACGGAGATCCTCCCCGCCGGCCGCTTCTGGGCGGCGGAAGATTATCATCAAGGGTACTCCAGGAAAAGCCCGCTCCGATATCGGCTTTACCGGAGCGGATCGGGACGGGATTCATTTCTGGAGCGATCCTGGCGGGATGAGGAGAAGAAACCCCAATGCCCGGTCACGCCGGGAGCGGGAAGTGGTGCTCCGTCGAAATCTGACGACGCAGCACTCAGAGCCCGCCTGACCCCTCTCCAGTACGACGTGACGCAGCACGAAGGCACGGAGCCGCCGTTCCGCAACGAATACTGGGACAACAAGAGGGAGGGAATCTACGTCGACATTGTTTCCGGGGAGCCCCTCTTCAGTTCCCTTGACAAGTTCGATTCGGGAACGGGATGGCCCAGCTTCACGAAGCCCCTGGAAAAGGACAACATCGTGGAGAGGCAGGACC
>CAZGUL010000446.1:0-2484 GCA_964529055.1 uncultured Spirochaetaceae bacterium | reverse complement strand
GCGGATATTTTCCGAATGCAGCCAGACTTTGTACCTCGCCGCGGCGGGAGTCGGCCGGGAAAATCTGCCCGTTCTCCTCGAGGCGGGAACCCGGATCGGACCCTTCGACCCATCCCTGCGGAAACGGCTCGGGCTTCCCGGTTCCGCGGGAGTGTACGCGGGGATGCACGATCATCCCGCCACGGTGTTTCTCGGCAGTCTCGAGGCGGAAGGGGAGGATGTCCTCGTCAATCCGGCGGGCACCACCGAATCGGCCGCGGCGTGGAGTGCCGACGCCGGCCGAAGGGCGGACCTGGTCCGGTCCGCTCCGGAACGGGGAGTCAACACCGAGAGCGCCTGGACGAGGGACACCCTGGCCCTGGTCGCGTACCCGACCCTGAGCGGAAAAATCCTCGACACCGCCCGCGGTTTCGGCGTCCTTCCGCCGGATTCCCCCGGGGAGGAGGAGCCTCCCGTCGTCGCTGTTCCAAGCAGGCGAAGGCTCGTCGTCGAGGACCGGGGATTCGTGCGGCAGACGGGCAGCCGGAAGGCGACCTTCGACGATTTCTGGAGGGCCGTCATCCTGTCCACCCAGTTCGAATTCCGGCGGGCGCTGGAGGACATGGAACTACTGCTGAAAAGGAAATTCGCCCGCGGCGTCCTGCTCTTCGGGGGGCAGGCGCATAACGAAAAATTATGCCGCCTGAAGGCCGCAGCGTCGGGACGTACCGTGGTCGCGTACCCCGGCGTCAACGGGGCGGCCCTCGGAGCGGCGGCCCGAATCGCGGGAATAAAACCGGACCTTGACGCGAGCCGCCGTGTTTTCGAGGCGTCCGACGAGGACTTGAAAAAATTCGACATCCGGTACAGGCGTTACCGCGAAACATGCGAAAACGTCGAACGAAAGGAGGCGCGATGAGAAATCGGGAAACCATCAAAGTGGTGATCGCCGGAGACATGTACATGGAGCCGGAGCTGCTGGAAAAAATGATCCGGGAGGGGCTGGGAGAGGATCTGTCCCGCGGGTTTTCCTTTACCTCCCTTCGGTTCCCGTATCCGGAGGAGAAAGTCCCCCTGCATCCGGACACCGTCATCCCCAGCGGAATGTCCTGGACCGATTTTTCCGCCCCCCTGAAGGGTGACGGGGCGGAGGAATTTTACGGCCACATCGGCGCCCTGGAAGGCGCCCTGGACGATGCGGAGGTCCTCATAGTTCACGGCGCCGCCGTGACCGGGACGGTCCTCCGAAGAGCCGGAAAACTGAAGCTCATCGGCGTCCTCCGGGGCGGTCCGAAAAACATCGACGTCGCCACGGCCCGGAGCCGGGGAATCCGCATGGTCAACACGCCGGGCAAGACGTCCCGCGCGGTGGCGGAGTTCATGGTCGGCGGTCTTCTCGCGCTTACCCGCAACATCGCGCGGTCAAGCCGCAGCCTGCAGGGCGACAGGGTCTGGAGCCCCGCCTTTTTCCGCTACGACGAGTGCGGAATCGAGATCGAAGGCCGCACCCTCGGAATAATCGGCTTCGGCCACATCGGCGAGAAAATCGCGAAGCTCCTCGGCGGATTCGACCTGAAGGAAATCCTTGTGTACGATCCCTACCGGGATCCGGAGGACATCCGCCGGCATGGATGCCGGCCCGCATCCCTTCTTGATATTTTGCGCCAAAGCGATATCATATCGCTGCACGCCCGCCTGACGGCTTCCTCGCGGGGGATCATCGGCCGGAAGGAACTGGAAAACATGGACCGGCGGCCCATCGTCATGAACACGGCGCGGGGAGGTCTCCTGGATTATCCGGCCCTCATCGAAGCGCTCCGGAGCGGAAAGGTGTCCGGCGCCGTGCTGGATGTTTTCGGCGGGGAGCCGTTCGCGGTTTACGGAGAGCTTCTGGACATGAAGAACGTTGTATGCACCCCCCACGTGGCGGGAGGCTCCCGGGAAACCGTTCACCGGGCGGCGCGGATGGTGGCGGAAGATCTCCGGAGGTACGCCCTGGGCGAACCGCTTTTGCACGAAATGAAGGAAGGAGAGAAGGAATGAAACACGACTTCAACGGCTCCGTGGTTATGATCACCGGGGCCGCCCAGGGGCTGGGACTGGTGATCGCCCGGGGCTTCGCCGACGCGGGGGCCAGGATCGCCCTGCTTGACGCGAACGAAAAGAAACTCGCCGAAACCGCGAAGACCTTCGGAGGCGCGGCGAAGCATTACGTCTGCGACGTCACCTGTCCGGAAACCGTCGCCATCGTGGTGGGGGAAATCGAGGCGGACCTGGGCGGAATCGACATCCTTGTCAACAATGCCGGCATCGTCGCGACGGAAAACATCCTGGACGTGTCGGTGGAGAACTGGCGGAGAATCATCGACGTCAACCTCTCCGGCGCCTTTTACTGCTCCCAGGACGTCGCCCGGGGGATG
This sequence comes from uncultured Spirochaetaceae bacterium, assembly GCA_964529055.1. Taxonomy (GTDB): domain Bacteria; phylum Spirochaetota; class Spirochaetia; order DTKZ01; family DTKZ01; genus JAKQWJ01. The sequence continues at coordinate 85 of CAZGUL010000446.1, read as the reverse complement.
GTCAAGCGCGGCAGTGGAGGGAGGATAATAAACATATCGTCCCACACGGGGCGCAACGGCTGCATCATGGTATCACCGGCGTACT
>CAZGUL010000445.1:1734-2485 GCA_964529055.1 uncultured Spirochaetaceae bacterium | reverse complement strand
CCATCAGCAGAATGCCGTTGGGCGGCAGGCGGAGTTTTTTGCCGTTCTGTTTGCGGTCGCCAGTCTTGAAATCGAAAACCGGAAGGTCGATTTCCCGGCCGCGGAAAAGCTCCAGAAGATGATTGTTCAGCAGTTCCACATCAATGGCTTCCAGGGCCTCGAAATCGTAGTTGCCGTCCGCGTCCCGGGGAGTGAGCTCCCGGGGGACGAAATAGTCGTCGATGGACAGCATGCTGGGAACGAAGCCGAGAACCGTGAGCTCGATGGCGAGCCTTTTCGTGAAAGTCGTTTTACCCGACGAAGACGGCCCGGCGATCAGGACGACCTTGACGTCCTGCTTCCGTTCGCAGAGGCGGTCGGCGATGCTTGCGATCTTCCTGCTCTGCAGGGCTTCGGCGACGCGGATGAAATCCCGTATCTCCCGGGTCGCGCTGATTTTGTTGAGCCTGCCGACGGAGGAAACGTTCAGGACCTTTCCCCAGTCCTTGTATTCCCGGTAGATCGAAAACAGGAGGGGGCTGTCCCGGAATTCCGGAAAGCGGGCGGGGCCGCCGGAACTCGGGAATCGCAGCACGAAACCGGGGGTGTAGGGGCGCAGCTGGAAGTCCTTCAGGATCCCCGTGCACGGGGCCAGGGGGCTGTGGGCCAGGTCCATGTAATCGCCGCAGCGGTTGACCGGAATTTTGCTCTCGTTCCGGTATTCCAGGAGATCCGCCGCCGCATCCATACCGTGGGCCGTGAAATAGTCGAC
>CAZGUL010000445.1:0-1724 GCA_964529055.1 uncultured Spirochaetaceae bacterium | reverse complement strand
GACGACGGACCTGACGATGGGCAGGTCCGCTTCGGCGAGGGCGAGCATGCGGGCGGCGAGTTTTTCGATGTCGGTCTCGGAGATGCGCTCGAGGCCGCGGAAATGGTAGAAGTAGCCGTCGCCCAGCGAATGCCCGATGATGAGTTTCCTGTCGGGAAATACGTCCCGGACGGCGATGGTGAGCAGAAAGCACAGGGACCGCTTGTAGACCGTCATTCCCTCCGGAGAATCCGCGGTTACGGGCTTGAGCCTGCCGTTGTATTTTATTTTATAGGACAGGCTGACGAGTTCGTTGTTCACCAGGGCCGCGACGGTCGAGGTGCCTGGCCCGGGCATTTCCGGCGATTTGAGGAGCTCCAGGACCGTCGTGCCGTACGGGACGGTTTTCGTTTCCCCCGACGGAAAGGTGATGTTAACGTCGTTCATTGTCGGCTCCTTTTTCCGCCGCGTCTGCAAGAGCGCGCACGGTGCGTATCCAGATGCCGGGTCCCAGGTATTTCGGCCGGACCCTGAAAAGCCCGCGCAGCTCCTCCGGGGAACCGAGCGGTTCGGGCATGTCCTTCACGCCGGCCGCGCAGGGAACGCCGCCGCCGGAGGGGGCGGGCGGCCCGAAAAGTTCGAGCTGAACGGCCCTTTCCGTCCGACTCCGGATGCCGGAATTTTTTCCCTCCGGGGCCGCCCCCCGGCCGCAGAGCTTTTCCGATTCCGCGGCCCCGTAGATGAGGTTCCCGTGGGCCCGGAGGATCCCGTCGTCCAATCCCTTTTTTCTGAGTGCGGCCAGGGCCCAGAGGAAGAGGCGTTTCGAGGAAACGGGGTCCGCCGCGTACAGCTCCCGGGCGAGGAACGCGGCGGAATCGGAAAAAGTTTCCTCCCGTCCCGCATCCGGAGCGTGTTCCACTTCGGCCAGGGTTTCGGTCAGGAGCCGGTCCTCCCCGAGAATGTCCCGGACAAGGTCCTTCTCCACCCGTCCCAGGGATTCCCGCGGAACGTCTTCCCCCGCCAGAAGGAGCAGCACCCTCTCGATGCGGCGGGGGGCCTCGGAGCGGGGGATGCGGCCGAGAAGGCGTTTCATGCGATCATGTTCGCCCGCGTAGAATGCCCGCAGGGCACGCACCAGGTCCGCCCAGGGCGCAAGGGGCGAATCGCAGGAGACGGCCTCCATGCGTTCCAGCGCGTCGGGATCTTCCATCCCGTTGGTGACGGATTCCAGGGCGTCCATCACGGACACCGCCTCGCGGACAAGGGGATGATCGTCGGAAAGATGCGCGGCCCCCGCTCCGGGCTGGGCCGGAGTGTCCGGAAGACCGGAAAGGATAATTTCGATAGGCTGAATATGACCACCCATGGACGCAGAAATTATCGCGAACTCCCTTCAATGTCAATCGGAAACGGCAGCCGGATTGATCTGAAGGATTTCCTGCTTCGTGAGCGGGCGCAGTATCCGGTTTTCGGCTTCGTCGCTCTTCACGAGAAGGGGGTCCTTGAGTTTTTCGCCGCCCCGGGCGATGAAAATCTTCACCATCGGCGTTTTGGGGTTTTCCAGATTGGGCTCCACCACCATGCCCCTGGACCCGTTGGCGAACATGACGTAGCTGCCGACGGGGAAGATCGAAAGGCAGTAAACCAGGGCCTTCAGGACGGATTCGTCGTAACGGGTGCCCCTGTCTTTCAGAAGATCCAGAATGACCATGTGCGGCTCCCGCGCCGCGCGGAACGGCCGCTTC
>CAZGUL010000444.1:0-2490 GCA_964529055.1 uncultured Spirochaetaceae bacterium | reverse complement strand
GATGGGCAGCCTGGCCCGTGTTTTCGGAACGAAGGCGGGATACTCCGACCACAGCCCGGGAATGGCGGTCCCTCTCGCGGCGGCGGCGCTCGGCGCTTCGGTCATCGAAAAACATTTCACCCTCGACCGGAAGATGGCGGGTCCCGACCACGCGGCAAGCCTCGAACCGGAAGAGCTCGCGGCCATGGTGCGGGGAATCCGTCAGATCGAAAAGGCTCTGGGGGACGGAATAAAAAAACCGACATCTTCGGAAATCAAGAACCGGCCGATAGCGCGGAAAAGCATCGTGGCTTCCAAAAAGATCGCCGAGGGTGAAGTCTTTTCTGAAGACAATCTGACGACGAAAAGGCCGGGGACGGGTCTCAGCCCCATGGAATGGGACAAGGTTGTCGGCTCGCGGGCCAGAAGGTCGTTCGGAATCGACGAGGAAATTGAGTTGTGACGAGACATATCTGCGTTTTTACCGGTACCCGGGCGGAATACGGGCTTCTCCGGCCCCTTCTTCGCCTGCTCAGGGAAAAAGACGGAATCGCGCTTTCCCTTATCGCGAGCGGCAGCCATCTCTCCCCGGAGTTCGGGCTCACGTATCGGGAAATCGAGAACGACGGTTTTTCGATCGACGAGAAAGTGGACATGCTGCTTTCATCGGATTCGCCGGCGGCGATCACCGCATCGATGGGGCTCTGCATGATAGGCTGCGGCAACGCGTTCGCCCGGCTTCAACCCGACATTCTCGTTCTGCTAGGCGACCGTTACGAATGCCTGTGCGCGGCGGCCGCAGCCTCCGTACATGCCATTCCCATCGCGCACATTCACGGCGGCGAGAAAACGGAAGGTTCTCTGGATGAGTGCTATCGGCACGCGATTACCAAATTATCTTTCCTGCACTTGGCGGCAATTGAAGAATACAGGCTGCGTATCGTTCAGCTGGGAGAAAGTCCGGAAAGGGTTTTTACGACCGGAGCCCTGGGTCTGGATAATATAAAATCCCTGGCCCTGAAATCCCGGGAAGATATTCTGAATGAACTGCGAATCCCTCCGGCTTCGCCCCTGTTTCTTGTGACGTTCCATCCCGCGACGGCGTCGCCGGGACAGGCAGCGGTTCATTTCGACAATCTTCTCAAGGCCCTCGACACCTTTCCCGAAGCGATTATCGTTTTTACCAAATCGAATGCGGATGAAGGCGGACGGGCCATCAACTCACTTATCGACAAGACTGTCCGGGAAGAACCCGATCGAAAATTCGTGTTCTCTTCTTTGGGGTCTCTGAATTACCTGTCATTGTTAAAAGCTTCGGATGTGGCCGTCGGAAACACTTCGAGCGGGATCATAGAGGCTCCGAGTCTCGGCGTACCGACCGTGGATATCGGGGACAGGCAGAAAGGCCGTATTCGAGCGGACAGCGTTGTGTCGGTGGATAACGATGCGGGTTCAATAATCCGCGGAATCAGAACGGCATTATCGGATGAACACAAAAATATTTCCCGAAAAAGCGTCAATCCGTACGGCGACGGTCGCGCGGCTGAGAGAATCGCGGAAGTCCTGTCGCGTTTCGATCTTGAAAGAGGCACCAGAAAGAATTTCTATGATATTCCTGATATGAGGGCATGATGTTAAACAAAAAACTGGTTATAGGGTCAAATATCTCTCTTCGGGATGCGCTCAAGCGACTCGATGAAGGGGCGGAACGCATTCTTTTCATCGTGGATGACGGGGGGGTGCTGCTGGGTACTCTGACCGACGGCGATGCGAGACGTGCATTGCTCGAAGGCAGGGAACTCAATTCGAATATCGTCGGCATTTTTAATTCACAGCCCATTTTCCTGAAAAGCAAAACCGGCTTCGAAGATGAAGCGAAAAACATTTTTCATCGCAAAAAAATTACCCACATTCCGATCGTCGACCAGAAGGGCGTGCTGGTGGATTGTGTCCGGCCTGATGAAGTGGGCACACCCGTCGCCGGGAAAAGAAAATCCCGCGGAGGCCTGCATCTTCCGGTGGTCATCATGGCCGGGGGAAAGGGCACGCGGATGGCTCCGTTCACGAACGTTCTTCCCAAGCCTCTTATCCCGATCGGGGAGAAAACGATTCTCGATCTCATCATGGACGAGTTCGCGGCATGCGGGGCGCGGGACTTCCGGTTGACGGTCAATTACAAAGGAGACATGATCCGGGCCTATTACGACGGCTCCAACCGGGAATATACGATCGGTCTTGTCTGGGAAAAGGAGTTTCTCGGAACCGCCGGAAGCGTGAAGCTCGTCGATAATCTGGGCGATACTTTTATCGTATCGAACTGCGACATCATAGTCAAAGCGAACTTCACCGATGTGGTGTCCTTTCACAAAAAAAACGGCGCCGCGCTGACCGTCATTTCCTCCATTCAGCATCATAAGATTCCCTATGGAGTCGTGGAATTCAGCCAGGGAGGACGCGTTACTGAAATAAAAGAAAAACCCGAGTATTCTTTCCCGATAAACACCGGTGTTT
>CAZGUL010000443.1:0-2511 GCA_964529055.1 uncultured Spirochaetaceae bacterium | reverse complement strand
CCGCACCAAGGTCCACGTCATCGACGAACTGCCCTATGTTTCCTTCTATTCCGACTCCTACAGCGGAACTAAGAACTCCATGCGGCTGGCGTACCCCGTGGCGGCGGACGGCCGCACGGCGGCGGAAAACATAACCCAGCCCGGCGCCGTCTCGACGGAGGAATACACGGGCAACTGGGAAGTCGCCGCCGTCCCGACGGTCTCGGTGCCCAAGGGCGGCATCGAGCAGTTCAACCGGACGATGCTCGACGTTTACGACAACGGCGGAACAAACAAGCCCGTCGTCGCCTGGCTTGCGGACCGTATCGAATACGCAAAGCTCCAGCCGCCGGCTCCGTGATCGGGACGGGTATGGCGAATTTAAAGAATTCCGCGGCGGCCGTCTTCCGGGCGGCGGCCGCGTTCCGGAGAAAAAATCCGCGCCGCCTTGCGGTCCTCATCGCCGCGGCGCTGGTTCTGGGGGCCGCGGCCGCGTTCTTCGCCCTGCGGCCCCGGCCGGCCTTCCTCGTCGAAAAGGCGTATGCCCCGGCGCTGAGGGCCGCCCTCGCCGGGGCGGATGCCCCGAAGTGGAGGACGCTCGAGTTCGACCCCGCGGATGGGCCGCCGGCCAGCGGCGGGCGGTACGGCTTTCTGATAACCACGGCCGCTCCCGGCGGGGCTCCAACCGCTCCGGCCGGAGGAGATACGGCGGGACCGCCGACCGTGCATCGGGATCTGCCGCGCATCCGGGAAGCCGGCGGCGCCGTGCCTCTGGCGGTGGACCCCTGGTTGGTGTTCCGGCGTCATACAAGCCCTGTCCTGACCCGGGAGAGGCTGGAAACGCGGAAAAAGGACCGGGGCGTCCTGCTCCTTCCCGGCGGCGAGCGGGATGCAGTGTGGGCCTGGGCCGCGCAGGAGCTCCAGGAAAAACCGGGAGAGTTCCCGCGGGAAAGCGGCCTGTGGCATGACCGGATGGACCGCCTGCCCCGGGACGGGCGCTTTCAGCAGGGTGCGCTCACGTACACCTGGGAGGACGTCTGGCCCCGGCTTTTCGGCGGGGAAATCGCGTGGGTGTACGCCCCCCTGAGCAGGATTCAGGCCTTCCCCGGAAGCAGGACGAGTCCCCTCGAGGGCGACCGCTTTCCGGAGCGGGAAGGCTGGAACGAGTACGGGATCCACGCCCGCATTCTGTGGGCCGTGCCGTTCGGGGACGGGAAGGCGCGGGAAAAAATGAAGTCCGCCGCGGATTGGCTCGGAAGGGCGGAAACGCAGACGGTCATTGCCGGGACTCTGAAATGGGCGCCGGCGCACAGGGCGGCGAAACCGGTCAATCCCCTGGCCCTCGCCGCCCAGAAGGCATGGTCGGGAAGTTCTTTCGTGTGGGAGGCCAGCTCAAATGCAGACAAAAAGTAGACACTCCCTGGAGGCCGGGCGGCCCGGGAAAATCGCGTTTTTTTCCGCTGTGGTCGTTCTCCTGGCCGCCGCGGCCGGTCCTCTCTTCGCCCGGGGCACCCCGGAGGAAACCTGGCAGGAGGCGGCGGGCAACGAGGTGTGGCGCCACGAGTTCGATCTCTCCACGGCACAGCCGGGAGTCCACAACGTCATCATCCGGGCCCGGGACGCCGCGGGAAACGTGTCGCTGGAAGGCCCCTACAACATCCGTATCGACCCGTCGGCGGGGCTTCCCGTCGTCAGGATCGTGTATCCGGAGAAGGACACGGTGCTCCGCCGCGATGTGCACATCATCGGCGTCGCCGGGGGCCGCCTCGGCGTGGGCCGGGTGGAACTGAAGCTCGACGGCGGGTCCTTCACGGCCGCCGACGGGACGGAGTACTGGAGCGCCCTGGTCGACTCCGGAACCATCGCCGACGGGCGGCACACCATCGTCGCCCGGGCAGCTGACCCCAGGGGCGCGGAGGGGAAGGAGACTTCAGTCTCATTCGTGCTTGACCGCGAGCCCCCGACCGCGGAAATAACCTCCCATGAATCGGGCGCCCTGGTGAGCGGCAATGTGGAAATGAAGGGCCGGGCCGACGACGCCAACGGGATCGCGAAACTCGAACTCAGCGTCGACGGCGGAAAGACCTTCGAGGAACTGAAATTCCGCTCCTCCAAGGGGGAGACCGCCGTGACCTTCGAATTCCCGGTGGGGAGCCGGAAGATCGCCGACGGCGCGACCATATACCAGATCCGCGCGGAGGACGGCACCGGCGCGGTTTCCACCACGCCTTTCCTGTTTTTTGTGGACAACGAGCCTCCGAAGCTGGAAATCCTTTCCCCCGCGGAGGACGCGAAGGTGTACGGCGCCTTCCGGATAACCGGGACCATCCGGGACATCGTCGGCGTGCAGAAGCTTTCGTACGAATTCGGGAAGGAGACCCGGGACATCGAGATGCGTCCCGGAGACCCCTACTGGACGGCGGACATCGCGCTGCCCCCGGGGACCGGGCGTTCCGTGGATGTGGAATTCACCGCCGTCGACAAAAGCGGGAACAGAACGACGCTGAAGCGGCGGTTCCAGAACGACACCGC
>CAZGUL010000442.1:0-2513 GCA_964529055.1 uncultured Spirochaetaceae bacterium | reverse complement strand
TCCCGCCGCCTACAGTGGGCGCACGATGATCGGTTTTATCGCGGCGGCTGTCATTCTGCTCTCCGGATGTTCGTTTTTTCCCGGCGGGGTTGTCACCCTGTACACGAACAGGCAGGAGATAGCCTCCTACGCGGAAACCTTCAACGCCGTCCAGAACGGTCACAGGCTGGAAATTCATTACCGGGAAAATCCCTCCCGGGCCGCCTCCTCGGAAGACGAATCACCCGATCTGGTCATTACCGAGAACATCGCGGGGCGGTCCTCTCTGGGAAGGTTCCGGTCCCTCAACAAGCTTTTCGACAGGAAAAGGATTCCCCGGGAAGCGTTTTACTCCTCCCTTCTCTCCATGGGGCAGAAGGACAAACAGCAGGTCCTTGTGCCCATATCGTTCGATCTCCCCGTCCTGATGTTCGACACCCGGGTCCCCGGGGAGGAGGCCGCCGCTTTTCTGCTGAATCTGGACACCGTGCAGGAGCTGGGGGAGAAATTCAACACGACCTCGTCGGACGGGAGCTTCACGGTCATGGGCTTCGGGCCCCGCTGGAACCCCGAATTTCTCCTGCAGGCGGTTTCCCTGCTCGGTGCGGACTTCACGGAGGGTTCCGATTCCGTCCTCGCCTGGAACGACCGGGCCCTCCGGGGAGCGGTCGATTACCTGCGCGCCTGGTCGAAGGACCGCAACGGCGGCCCCGCCGCCGAAGCCGCCTACCAGGAAAAATATCTCTACGACCCGCCGTACCGGCAGATTTCCCTCGGCAGGGCGAAATTCGCCTATTCCACGGTGACGGAATTCTTTCTGCTTCCGGAAAACCGCAGGCTGTCTCTCGACTTCCGCTGGCTGGCACACAAGAACAAGATCCTCGCCCTGGACCGCATCCTGTTTGCCGGAATACCGGTCCGGGGGAAAAACCCCCGGGGGGCGGAGGCGTTTCTTCGCTGGCTCCTGGACGGGGAAACCCAGAAAAAACTCCTGGAATCCTCCCGGGCGAAAATGACCCATGTTTTCGGCATCGCCTTGGGGCTGTCCTCCCTGAAAGCCGTCAACGAAAACGAGTTTCCCCGCTTTTATCCCCACCTTTCCGGCCACATTCCTCCGGAGGATTCCCTGAGTTTTCCGCCCCCCGCACCCGACGCATGGGGAACCCTGAAGCACCAGGTCGTCATTCCCTGGCTCCAGGAACGAACCGGGGAGACGGGCGGAGATTCCGGCCTGGAAGCGGTTCTCCGGGGCTGGCAGCAGAGGCAGGCCTTCTGATTTTTTGATTGACAACGGGAAATTTCTCCCTTACCATGATTTTCATAAGATAAATCACCGGGAGGCTCCCATGGCAACTGTCGAATTGAAGAGTATTTCGAAGGTCTATGACGGCGGTGTCCGCGCCGTCAACAACGCCAACATTACGATCCAGGACAAGGAATTTGTCGTTCTCGTCGGTCCGTCCGGCTGCGGAAAAACAACGACCCTCCGCATGATCGCCGGTCTTGAGGACATCACCGAGGGCGAACTCACCATCGACGGGAAACTCGTCAACGACGTTCCGCCCAAGGACAGGGACATCGCGATGGTTTTCCAGAATTACGCTTTGTATCCCCACATGACGGTGTACGACAACATGGCCTTCGGCCTCAAGATCCGGAAATTTCCCAAGCTCGAGATCGAGCGGCGGGTCCGGGAGGCGGCGAAAATTCTGGACATCGAGATGCTGCTTGAACGCAAACCGAAGGCCCTGTCGGGCGGTCAGCGCCAGCGGGTCGCGGTGGGCCGCGCCATCGTCCGGCAGCCGAAGGTCTTCCTGTTCGACGAGCCCCTTTCGAACCTGGACGCGAAGCTCCGGGTGCAGATGCGCGCGGAAATTTCCGCACTTCACAACCGGCTCCAGGCCACGATGATATACGTCACCCACGACCAGGTCGAGGCTATGACGATGGGTGACAAGATCGTCGTCATGAAGGACGGCTACATCCAGCAGATCGGAGATCCCCTCCACCTGTACAATTTTCCGATCAACCGTTTCGTCGCGGGTTTCATCGGATCACCCCCGATGAACTTCCTCACCGTCAGGATCGTCGACGAGGCGGGCAGGCTCTTCGCGGACGAAGGCAACTTCCGGGTAGCCGTGACGGGTCGCAACGCCGATCTCGTAAAGCCCTACGCGGGAAAGGAGCTGGTCTTCGGCATCCGCCCGGAGGACCTGGTTTTCACCGAAACGGAAGAAGCCGGCAAAACGATGAGAACCGCCATAGAGGTGGTCGAACCCCTGGGGGCGGAAATCCACCTGTACGTGAACACGAAAAGCCACCAGATCATCGCCCGGGTTCCGCCGCATCACGCCTTCAAGGTGGGGGAAAACGCGGCCTTCATTCCGAACATGGACAAGGCGATCTTCTTCGATCCCGGGACGGAGAAAGCACTTCTCTCCTGAAAGGACCACAGGCATTAGGGACCGCGATCCCTTCTCGACGGGAGGCCGCCTTTAACGGCGGCCTCTTTTTTTACTCCGCCGCCGTCCCGC